>NZ_JADQBD010000112.1:0-4912 GCF_017808115.1 Chryseobacterium sp. RR2-3-20
TGTTCATGTATTTAATGACTTGGTAATCAATTAAATATACGATTTTTTAATCAAATGGACAATCTTTTTTTTTTAATTCCTAAATGCACAACAGGTAAATATGTTAAATATGAAGTTAATATTATTTAAAACCGTCAATTAGAGTTCAAAAAAAATCCCCAAAAAGTATCTCTGCAAGCTAAAAATTGGGATTTCATCAAATTTGAATGACTAAAAAATCTTTTTTAATCTATCTGTTTAAGCATTCCGCCAGAGTTTTTACTGATGTTTGAATGTATCTGCGGATTACCTTTAAATCTGATTATTCCGCCCGAAGAAGCTTTTGCAGACAATTCTTGCGTTACATGGCTTGTAATAATACCCCCCGAACTAACTTCTGCTTTTAGTTTGTTGAATTTCATATCTTTTGCATTACAAACCGCCCCGCTGCTGATGTCTATAATTCCTGAATTAGCATTTCCGGTAAAATTTGCAGCTGCTCCACTCGCCGATTTTATGAAAATATCTTTTGTATTGATTTGCGAATTGATTATAGCACCAGAACTTATATCTATAAATGCTTTTTCCTGAATATTAAAGTTCGCATTTACAACAGAACCCGAAGATACATCTACTGTAATCTGATTTTCATGAATGTTATTAACAGAATTGAAAATTGAGCCTGAAGAAGTTTTAATTTCGTTTATTTTAGGTGAGCTTACGTTTACATTTACATTTTTAAATTTCAGATTTCTCTGTCCTTTTGTATCAATAGAAACTTTAAGTATACCGTCTTCCACTTTTGTTACGATGTATTGGAGTTTATCGGCATCGGCAATAACTTTCACCAAAGAATTGAGTTCCTGTTTGTAGTTCACAACAATCCCGGCACTTACCTGAACTCCAGAAAATTCTCCTACATTTCTGCTTTCACCATTCAGATAAGAACTGTTGTTTTTGGAATTATTTTTTGCCGAAGGATTAGAAACTGAAATCTGCATCTCGGTAGAGTTGATGATTTTATTAACGTCATCCATTTTCATTTTACCATTAAGTAGAAAAAGAATGTTTTCGTCATCAGAATCTATGTTGAAGACAAGATTTTGCAAAACATCGCCTTTTTCGGCTTCTGCAAGAAATTTCATAGAAACTCCATCATTATTTATCGACATTAGTTTGTCGAAATGAAGTTCCTCCAGAGATTCATTGATTTCATTGGTCTTTTCGATATTCAGTTTTATATTTTCTATATTTTCAGATTCAAGTTCTTTTGGGAATGTTGCTTTTGGAACAATGACAAGTTTAAGCCCATCCACATCCTTCAGAATAGGTTTTATTTTTTTTAAATAATCATCATCCAGTTCAAGATTGCTTAAAATTTTGAACATCGGTTTTTTGATACTAATCGAGGTAATCCCATTCTTATTTTCAAATTGCTGGAAGAGTTTATCCAGTTTTTCGTTTTGAGCACTGCCAATGTTAAAGCAGCCTAAAAATAACAGTATGGAAAAGAATATATTTTTCATTTTAGTTTCAGTATTCGTTAGTAAAACTTTCTTTTTCCTGCGACGATGCCACAGTTTTTTTAAACTCACGACCAATCTTCATTAAGGAATAGGTGGCCACATCTATTGCCTCTTTTTCGCTGGTAATGCGTTTGCCGTTTACAATGACAAAAGAATCCTGATATCCGAGAGAATCGGCTAGATTTTTTTGCGGATTATTATAAACATATTTAGGTTTTCTTTCTTTTTTAATTCGGCTTCTTTTAGATAAAATCTCATCCAAAACATCGTTCTCGGTGAATGATTTTTCGTTAAATATAGAGTCTTTTTTAGCACCAGAAACAGAATCTACCGTATGAACTGCCACTTGAGATTCATGATTATGATTTTCTGATATGAAAGCATTTTTTGGCTTTAAAATTTCATTTTCTACAAGATTCTGCTTTTCCGAAATTTTATTTTGATTTACAGTAAAAACAAAAATGAACCCCATTATTACCACAATACTTGCAGCCATCCAAAACCATTTCGGGAACGAAGGTTTGTTCTTGGAAATTGGAATAACCGGTGTTTCGTCTGATGATTCTGATTCTGCTTTTTCAAGAAAATCTTCAAAATCCCAATCCATTTTTTCTTCCTTTAAACTTTGGAAGACTTCTTTATATTTATTTTGAAATTGATCGTTGCTCATAGCTCATTAATTGAGTGATTTGTTCTTTTACTTTCTGTCTGGCTCGCATTAGATTTACTCTTACTGCGTTTTCTTCCGTTTCCATAATTTCGGAAATTTCAGACACTTCGTACTCTTCCACATCTTTAAGATGGATCACCATCTTTTGTTTTTCCGGAAGCTGATTGATAAAACTTAGAATATGATCTTTTAAATTATTCACCTCCATACTGTACAGTTCAGACCGGTGAATCTGTAAGTCTGCAAAACCTAATTTTACATCATGATGCTTCAACCGGTTAAGACATTCGTTTCTTACTGATTTTAAAGCATAAGACTTTAAATTCCCAAACGTTTCCAGCTCATCTTTTTTCTGCCAAAACTTAATCATCAGATCCTGTACAACATCTTCGGCTTCATCACTGCTCATTACAAACCTTTTCGCAAAACGGAACATCTCATCCCTGAGAATAAATACCGTATTCCTGAAAGTTTCCTGAGTCATAAGTTTGTTTCTATTAATAAGACAATCTGAAATATGAATGTATTACACAGAAAATAAAAAAACTTCAAAAAAAATTGAAGTTTTCGTTTATTATTGATTAATATTCGTCAAAAATATGTTTCAAAATACCTTTATCTACATCTGTTAAAGGCATTTTTCTTCTTGCCATTACTTTTTCGGCAACTTCGTAGGCGTTGTCTAGTTTAAACTTTTCATCACCTTTAAAACCTCCCCAAGAAAAATTTTCAATAAGATTGGGTGGAAATCCTTCTTTGAAAATATTGGAAGCTACACCAATCACAGTTCCAGTATTTAACTGAGTATTAATGGCTGTTTTAGAATGATCTCCCATAATTAAACCTGCAAACTGCAATCCTGTATCCTGAAAATCTTTGGTTCTGTAATTCCACAATTTTACATTTCCGTAGTTATTTTTAAGGTTGGAAGAATTGGTGTCGGCTCCAAGATTGCACCACTCTCCAATCACAGAATTCCCTACAAAACCGTCATGTCCTTTATTGGAATATCCAAAAATGATAATATTACTCACTTCTCCACCAACTTTAGAATGTGGACCAACCGTTGTTGCACCGTAAATTTTAGCTCCTAAATTAAATTTAGAACCTTCGCAAAGGGCAATCGGCCCTCGCAGATTACAACCTTCCATCACTTCGGCATTTTTTCCGATGTAAATTTTTCCTGTTTTGGTGTTGATGGTAGAAAATTCAACTTCGACACCTTCTTCGATGAATAAATCTTCTTTGTTTCCTAAAAAACCATTGGTGGAAGATAATTCCTGTGACGTTTTTCCTTTTGTTAATAATTCAAAATCGAAATCGATGGCTTCTTTATTATAAGTAAATAAGTCGGTTGGCTTTTTAAAGAAAACGAGTTCTTCCTTAATGTCCGTCATTTTTTCAATCTGATTTAAAGAAAAACCTTCCATATTGATTTTTGCAGCGACCAATTCATCTTCATAAACCAAAGCTTCACCTTGTTTCAAATCTTTAATTTTTTGGATAACGGTTTCCGTTGGCAAAAAATTAGGAACCAAAAACAGACTTTCCTTTTTCTCCGGTTCTCTGAATTTCTGCTGAAGATACATTTCGGTAAACCACGAAATTTCGGTAGATTCTAAAAGTTTCTGCCATCTTTCGGAGAAAGTAAGAATTCCGCATCGCATTTCTGCAATGGGACGGGTAAAAGTAAGCGGAAGAAAATCTTCCCAATATTGTGCATCGGAGAATACGAGTTGCATTTTATTAAAAGTTTTTAGGTTGGAAGCTAGATGATGGAAACTCAGAGTTTGCCATCATTCTGCTTTTTACAAAAATACAAATACTGAAATTAATTATGAGTATTCAAATTTTAATTCTGATTAAAATGTAAAAAAGTCTCTTGGAAAAAAGACTTTGTAACTAATTTCTTTTTCTCCTTGGGTCTGAAATTTTAGCATAAGAAAAACAGATGCTCTTCTTTTTCAACTCTGGAAATAGATAAATATCCTTATTTTTTACACAGTGCATTTGCAGGACAGTTTTTGTGACCACTTGCATTTAATTCTTCTGGAGTAAGTTCACTCTTATGCTTTGCGCCATTTCTTCTTTTTAATTGTCATTTGCTACTACTAACATGAGAGCTTGCTCTAACTGTAAAAGTTAATCTTCATTGATATTTGCATTTCCAAATTATGGTGATTCATGTAATAATTTTTAAAAGACAGCAACAAGTTTTTTGCATTTATCAAAATCTATGTCCCAACTTGTTACAATTACTTTATTACCTTGTCTTTGAAGTTCAACTTTATGCTTTCCACCTGAAACACCTGTTACAACAGAAACATTTGTTGTTTTACTTATTTTAACCCAATCATCACCACAATTTACGTAGTTAGATGCTTTGAAATTTGGCTCGCGAACAATAGAACCATTAGACTTACCATCAATTAAAATAGTGTAAACCCCTGAAGTATTTGCTGTATTGTCGATCGCGACAATTAAATTACCGCTCTCTCCATCCCGTTCACATGCCGTTAAAGATGACAGCAAAACAAACATTAATAAAATTTTAGTTTTCATAATAATCAATTATTTCCAGCAAAACTATTTTTTATTATAATACCACATTATCCCTCGAAAAAGGCATTTTTATTAATAATTTTATGAATATCCGTAATTTATCATAACTTTTGTATATTTGTAGTAATCAAACAATTAGATATGAATTTATTCAGTTTTTCAGCACATTTTGGGA
>NZ_JADQBD010000113.1:0-4560 GCF_017808115.1 Chryseobacterium sp. RR2-3-20
TAGCTTTGTTTTTCAAAGTTTTTATAAAAACAAAACCCTAAAAATGTTTTTTTTCAACTCAGCACAAAAAAGAGGCTGCCCTTTTGAGACAGCCTCTTTCAAACACCCGTGCTGATGTTGCTAAAGGTCTTTATCCATATACTCTTCGAGGGAAATTTTGAGCTGGTCTAAAAACACCGTTCGGGAGCCTGCCCTTGTTTTCATTCGGTGGAAAGAATGATGTATATCGTTCAAGGGCGTTCGGAAGAGGATTTGGAAAATCAATGCTAATTTCCTGATGCCTATTTTCCCGTATGCAATAGATTTGGAAACATACAGGGCGTAAATCAATTCTATCAGTGCATTTTGCGAGTTCGTCCACGAAATGTCTTTGTTTCCATCACCGTTTATTGAAATGGTATCGGGATTTTTTTCAGGGTTTATTTTGGTAAGCAAGAAAGTATAAAGTAATTCATTGGCTATAATATGGGCAACTTTGTTATCGTAATAAGTAGAAAAGCTAAGGTCAATTTCAAATACACTACTTTTTAGACCATCGTGGTAATTGATTTTTCCGAGCCTGAAATAACTGTGGTCACGGTCAGTTCTGCCTGCACGATAGTACCTGTAAAAATCCTCATTGGATATACTTTCCTTGTATTCGGATTTCAGAATTTTCAGTTGGTTTTCAAAATAACTTTGGTGTATTCTCCCTGCACTTACGGGGCAGGTAGTTTCAATGCGGAATACCTTATTGTAATAAATAAGTTTTCCTAAAATCTGCGGTTTGATATTCTTGAAAAAATTGATTTCCTGCCGTTCGTCCTTAAATCCGGTCTGCAAGACTTTCATCTTTATAGTAAACAGCATTTCCTTTAGGAATAAGGTCATTTGGTAAGCCTCATCCGCAGTTTGCATCATTTGAGAAGATAGCTTATCTTCCTGATGCTGAATTTCCGATAATATTTTGTTCAATACGATTTCCATAGCTTAGACGTTTAGATATTGGGACTATTTATTTCGGAACTACATCTTCGTTGATTTGCCAAAACTTGGAAATAATATGTAAACCATTATCACATAGTGTCCCCATATTGGGAAAGATTAATTTTCAATTGCGATTTTTTAAGAATATTTCAAAACGGAAAAAGGGTTAAGTATGCTATGACTTAACCCTTTTTTTATTAAATTTGCAGTAATGATTTACAAGGTAATCAGATGAAAGCGAGTGCAGTAAGCACCATTACTAAATCGTTACCGATAGCACTTTCGGTTCTTGTAAACTACTCTTTATTAGCCACTTTGGGCTATATTAATCTTTTTAGTAAAAAATAATTATTATTGATTTTTTGATAAACAAATGCCATTATGATTTCAGTCATAGATGCGTCCGAATATATTAATGTAGCTTTGGTATACCAAACCAGATATATTATGAATACCAGTAATGCAGCAGCATATTTACTTTCTGCATTTTTGCTGCAGAAAATTGCAGATGTCTTAGAGCAATCTCAAATTCCTTTAGAAAATCCTCCGGGATAATTTTTATTTATACTCATCAAATACTTTGATAATTACATCGAAGTAATTCTCTATTTATTTAATCCATGAATTGCATAAAATTCAAGGCTACTCATTACGCACAATACAGGAAATCCGAATACTAGTCTAGGATTTTTTGTAATCACTTAATATTAATTTAAAAAATCAGTTATGAACAACAGAAATTCAAACAGAAGAAATTCAGGAAACAGATCTTCGCAGAATGACAGATCCACGCTTGAAGAAGTGTATCAATTAGGGTATGATCATGGTTTTACCGATGCATCGCAAGACGAAGATTATGATGATGATTTCTCAGATTACGAGGATGATTATGAAAACAGTTATGATGATGAAGATTATGAAGATTATGATAGACAAGGCGGAAGGTCTAATTCTTCAGGGAATAGAAATTCTAACAGAGATAGTCAGGGAAGATTTACCTCTGGAAGCGGTTTCTGTAGCGGAAGTTCGAGATCTGGAAGCGGAAGATCAAACAGCGGGAATTCAGGGAGATCTAATAGTTGTAGAAGGGGTTCAAACTCAGGTTCAGGCAGATCACGCAGCAGTAATTCTGGAAGTAATACTCGTGGAAGCAGCTCCAGCTCAGGAAGAGGTAGTTCTAACAGTGGAAACTCATCTAATTCGGGAAGATCGGGAAGATCTGGAAATTCTAACAGTTCAGGAAGAAGTTCCAACTCTGGTTCGGGAAAACAGGGATTTGCATCAATGAGTAAATCTGAACGCACCCGAATTGCACGTATGGGAGGACAGGCTTCTCATGGAGGAGGAAGTAATTCCGGCTCCAATTCAAGATCTGGTTTTGGAGGAAGAAGAAATTCATAATTCTATATTCAGGTTGTCTCTTTTGTGGAGAAAGAGACAGCTTTTTAACCAATCATCTTAAATATTATATACAATGGCTACAAAAACAAGTAATACATCAGATCAAAATTCTTCAGCATCAGATTCTACCCAGAAAACCTCAGAAAATTCTACAATGAAAGTAGATAATGCAACAGTTCAGAAAGAAGAGATGAAAAATGCTCCGCTTCATAAATTCTTCGTGGATGCTCTTAAAGATATTTATTATGCAGAAGATGCTATTGTTTCCGCTTTGGAGAAAATGCAGGAAGCAGCAACTACTGAAGAACTTAAGGACGCATTTGAAGACCATCAATTACAAACAAAAAAACACCTAAGCAGGTTAGAAAAAGTGTTCAGGTTGATTGATGAAAAACCGGAAAAGAAAAAGTGTGATGCAATTGAAGGAATCATTAAAGAAGGGGAGGAGGTTATAAAATCTACTGAAACCGGCAGTATGACAAGAGATGTTGCTCTTATTATTGCAGCGCAGAAAGTAGAACATTACGAAATTGCCACTTATGGCGGTTTGGTTCAGTTGGCTATTACGATAGGGCACGATAAAGCTGCAGATCTTTTAGATAAAACTCTTCAGGAAGAAGAAGATACAGATTATAATCTTACTGAAATTGCAGAAACACACATTAATTTTGAAGCTGAACAAGAAGATTAAAATTACCAATTTCTTTAGCCGTACTTATTGCGGTATGGCTGTTTTTGTCTCGATAAATAATTCTAACAAAATATGAATGAAATTAGGTTTTCTATTAAATATTGAATCATTTCAGATTGTATTTGCTAATAAAAAAACTGAAAATTATGAAGCCTAAAAATATTGCGGGAGTTCCTAAACATTTTAAAGGAAGTTTTCACGATACGGAAAGTCTTAAAGAAATTCATCGTTTGGAATATGTAGATTTTCAGTTTAATATTTTAAAACAAAGGCTTTTAAGTATTAATAATTGGCGAAAATATTGCCCTGAAAGTACTACAGATTTTCAACTTTTCGATTCTTTTGGAAATAAAATAGAGCGTTTTCCGGAGATTGGTGATTATATCAGAATAGATGTTCCAGGTCCGGGAGGAAAAGAGGGGAGAAGTTTCGATTGGGTAAAGATTACCATGATGGATAAAGAAGAAAATGCTGTAATGATGCAATGCAGGCCATCACCCGATCCTGGCGGTAAAAAAAGAGGGAAAATTGCCCATTTTTATTCTCATTGTGCAACATCCACTTTTATTGTTTCTAAAAAGAAAAATATTTTGAAAGCGTCTATTCATGGTAGAAATGAATACCCGAATTTTAAATCGGGTATTATAGATTCTGTTAGAAACCTCATCATCGCTATTGGTGGGATGATTGGTTTTTCTAAAATTCAATGGAAATGTCTTACAGACGGACTGGTGAAATTTTAGTTTTTATTATTTTATTTTATCGTAAATCAGTTTTGTAACAATCGCTCCGAAAGTATAATATCCAATAGTCATAATTTTTTTCTTGGTATTTTCTGCTACCGGAGTGCTGTCTAATCCTAACTTTTCAGGAAGTAAAATAGCTCCAACACCCGCTGCAACACCGCTTATAAATTCGTGGTTGGTCGCAGTACCGGCATAATACATTGCGTTGCTTACAATATCTCCTGCCAAAGTCGCGGCGTAGATGGTGTCGGGATCCGATAGTTGAATATCATTTGCCTCAGCAACTTTTTGGAGGGCTTCTTCTCCAAGTTCATTAATGTGCGGAACATCATTAAAGTTTTTTCTGACCGTTTCGTGCAGTAAATTGAGGGCAATAGCTCCACCTAATCCTGCGATTAATTTTTTTAACATATCTTTTATTTTAGTGAATTTTATTTGATCTTTTTTTGTCTTTAGCTGAATAACCACTGTTGATGATGAAAAGAATATTTAATTATCCAAGCTTTAGAAATATGATAAATAGTGTTTCAATAATAAGACCAAAAGAGTGATGGATAAAAAAGTAATTCTACAAAATTGTCGAAACTTAGATTTTAGTTGTATTATTATTTTCTTTATTTAATTAAATTGATTTATTAATATGAATTTTAAAATTATAATCAATACTGTCCTAAATAAAAATTATTAAAAATAGAAACAGCCTAAATACCTATTTTACATTTAGCTTTACATTTAATTTCAAAAAAGAACCCCTTG
>NZ_JADQBD010000114.1:0-4233 GCF_017808115.1 Chryseobacterium sp. RR2-3-20
AACAAAGCTGTTGTTTGAAAAATAATTATGAAAAACAAAAAATATCTTTTCATTACTTTTTTTTTCTTGGTTGTTGCGTGGAAAAATTGCCGATAACGGAAAAAGTATTGGCGAAGGACGGGCTACTTTGCAGACAATTTCAAAGGGAAACCGAACCTGAGCAAAATGCTTTTTCAGATTTCTAAATTACGGAAAAAAGAAATATGAAAAGCATTTTTGCGGATATTGCTAACTGAATTCTCAAAGACAATATTCACCCCCGTCTTTTGCCAATACAATGTTATCGGCAGTCTTTATTTATTTGATGATAGTATTTTTAGAATTATTTTTATAAATCTAATTATGTTCAATAGAGTAACGGCAAATAATGCTACATAAATTGAAAAACAAAATGATTTTGGATAAAATTGAAAGTTTTTGATGTCTATACAATATTCTAGTTTGTCATTTATTAAAATAATTAAAAATGAAAATATTATAATAATTACATTTTGATAAAGTAAGGTTTTACAAAATTTTAGAAATTCTAAATATGTCTTATTATTTTTAAACTTTTCGAAAAGGTATAAACAGCCTATAAAAACTCCAAAAAAAATCGAACTGACATCAATAAGTTTGTCATTAAATAAATTTGTTTCTGAATTGTATTCAAATTTTAGATAGTAAGATAAACTAAAAACAGTAAAAAAAACAATATAAGGAAGTACATTAAAGATTATTTTATTGTTCCTTAATGTTTTAATTTCCTTTTTATGTTTATCACCAATCATAAATAATCTTCTAAGATAGGATATTCTTTTTCGTAAACTTCTTTTATACAAGAAATTCTTTGGCTCTTCATTAAATCTGAATCTAATCTTGGAATCTCAACTTTAAAATAAGCACAATATACGTCACCAACTAAATCAATTGGAATTTTTGAAGTTGAATATTCATTATCATATCCACATATTTCGATTGTGTCAATATTTTGCCTTATTTGACCAAATTTTAGAGCTTTACCAAGATTTTTTATTATTGGTTCTATTTTATTCTTGTATAAACCACCACTTTTTTTAGCATTTTGTACTTTGAATTCAATTTCAGCAAAATCACTATTTAAATTTGCTGCTTTTTCAATTTCAGGCAAAAATTCCATATCAATTTTATCCTCGAGCGAGGAATTTACTTCCTTAACTTCTCTCAGTAAATTTTTTGGCTGATAAACTTTGATTTTGAAACTTTTATATTTACTCATTCTTAAAGCTCGTTCATATTCATTTTTTCGGAATATGGTTGAAAATGTTGTCTCAAAAATTGACTCTACTTTTAATTCTTGAGATGAATGAAAGCATTTGTAAATGAATAACTTAAATAAATCTAAATATATACTATTTTTATTTACTTCGTAAAATAAGACGTTCAATTTTTTAGAATAGAGTAGAACATTTCCATACGCAATTCCTTCATCATTGTTTAAGTCTAATGCGGAAATTTTTTTACTTCTTTTATTAATTTTTGCAGGTAAATCTTTATCGATAATACTTCTTACAAAACCAATAGTATAATCATCATTATCTTCAACAACTGAAAAATTGACAGATTTATTTTTTACAACTCGTTCTTGATTATTAACTTCTGGATGATTTAATATTTCGTCAAATTTCAGATGCTTTGTTGAATCTTTTGAATATCGTAAATTAATTGATACTGCATCAACTTTACAATTTTTAATATTACTCATTTGTTTTATTTGGTTTGGTAGTTTTTTGGCAAGATTGCCGATAACGGGAAAAGTATTGGCGAAGTGCGGGCTGGATTTAACTGAAAGTTCAATTCAGACTGCGTGAAGCCGATGCTTTTTCATCTTGTTAAAATTAGTAAAAAAAACAATATGAAAAGCAGCGGCGTCTAAATATATCGAATATCTCAACTTAGACTTTCCCCCGCATTTTGCCAATACTATGTTAGCTGTAGTCATAATTATTTCAAAATTCCGTCTTTCCAAAAATAATAACTGAATTGTCCTTTTATTCGGGATTTGTTTTTACTATCGATCCAAGGGTATTTTTCGAAAACATTTTTATTCAGTTGTTCATTCAATTGTTCAGAATTAATTTGTGAACCTTTATAATCGACAGAATTCCAACAAGCGGATTTAATGTCATCGCATAATTTTAAGAGTTTAATGATTTCATTTTCACTGAGCTGTGGAAATTTTGCAAGTATTTTTTTATCAATATTCTGTGCAATATTTTTCTCCCAATCTAAACTTAAATTTAGGCTGAAATTTTCAATTTCATTTTCGGGTTTTTCAGCAAATGAGTTCAACATTGTATACATTTTACTTTTCCTAATTAAATGAATAAATACTAAAGTTATTATCCAAGATAAAACTGCAGAGATAATAACAAATAGGTCAACATTTTTAAAAAATCCCATTTCATTTATTGGATTCAAACCCATATAAACAAAAATTACGAAATAAATTATGTTATAAATTGATAAAGCTACATTTAATTTTAGCTTTTTGTAATGATTCCAAACAAGTGATATGATTAATGCAATAATTAGAGCAATAAAAGAAACTAGCCAAACAACGACTGGAACCATTCCAATTTCGCCACCAGAATAATTTGTTGTTTTAATTAATGAAGTTAAAACGACAAAATTTAAAACAGCATTAACAATATAAATTGTCAAGAAAATTTGTAAAGTTTTCATTTGCAGTTTGTTGGGTATGATTACAGCTAACGGAAAAAGTATTGGCGAAGTGCGGGCTAAATGGAACGAAAAGTTCAATTTAGACTGAACGTAGCCGATGCTTTTTTCTTACACTAAATTACTCTTTTTTGTGGAATAAAAAAGCAGCGGCGGATAAATTTTGCAAGTCTTTCAACTTTGTACTTCTCCCCGCATTTTGCCAATACTATGTTACCTGCAGTTTTTTATCCATAGTATCTTAAAGCCCTTCTGAAACCATTCGAAACTGCTTCCTCAACTGTTAATGCATAAAATTCATTTTTATTTTTTATTTGTGTTTGGTCATATTTTTGGTCAAATGGTAAATGGTATATTTTATTAGTGCCATTTACATTACATTTAATTCTAGGAAATTCAGATAATTGTAAGTTAATAATCTTAACATTTAATTTTTTTGCAAAATCAAGAGCCGTTTGTGATAACTCAATATTTGTCATAAAAACAGGAGTGAAATGATTGAACAAATCTGTCTTTCCAAGTTCTAAAATATGTGTAGTTGCAAATAATTGCAAAATGTGTTTTTCGTGGATTAATTTTTCTTGCGACCAATATTTGCACTGGATTATATGAATTTCAGATCCCTTTTTTGCAATTAAATCTCGCCCTAAATCGTTTAACTTTTTTTCCATTCCGAAGTAATTCACTTCCCAGCCTTTTTTCTCATAATGTTGCCCACAGAAAAGTTCAAAATCTCTACCGATTTGCCAATTACTTTTCTTTCCTCTTATGTAATTATTTAACGCTAATTGATTTCTTTCAATTTCTGATAAAGATTTGTATTCTTCTTTGCTCAAGTATTTACGAGCGTAATCAAATTCATCAGATAGGTTATTCACGTTTGCATAATTGTCAATTTCTTTGATTGATTCAAAATCCTCAACGTATTCTTCTAGTTCGGGAAAAACATTTAATAAATACTCATATTTATAAAGCATTAGTTTATATTGTTGAATATAATTTTTTGTTTCTACTTTTAGTTCTCTTATTCTTTGTGCTTCAGCATATGCTGGTCGTTGTTTAATTTCAAGATATTTTGCACTTAAATCATATTGTAGTAATAAATAATCAGAAAATAATGAACTTATTTTTTTTATAGAAGAATCACTTATATTATGTATATCTTCGAAAAGCTCTTCTTTTTCGTTAAGTAGTTTTTGTAAATTATTGAGTTCTTTTTCAAGGTTTGAAATCTTTTTTTCAAAATTATTTTTTTGTGTGTTTCTTGCATTTATTTCACTTTCAATTTTTTTCTTATAATCAAAATAAATGCCTCCATAAATAGACAGAGCCCCAACAATAATTAAGATTATTAATTCAATAGACATAAGTTTTTTTTAAAATTCTGACTAACGTTAAGTTTTTACTTTGATAATCAATTAGTTATACTTTAACGGATCAGTAACAAAAGTTGGGGACTAGGCAAAAAGTTTGGATAATCTGAAAAGGAAAAATGCTTTGTCTCTCACGCCTCGAAGTTGCATTCTGAAGTTC
>NZ_JADQBD010000115.1:0-4231 GCF_017808115.1 Chryseobacterium sp. RR2-3-20
CCGAAAGGAAAAGCCCAGGAAATTTTTCCACATTTTATTCCCGGAAAAATCTAAAATTGAACTATATTTGAAATAATTTTTAACCCAAAAAAGGTCAACTTATTTTGGTACATGACAAAACTTTTTAAACGTCATTTTAAATTGAATATATATTTCTATGAGCTTGGCTAAAAAATCATCAAAATCGGAAATTTTGACTTACAAAAAAATCTATCAAATTGTATTTTTTGGAAATTTTGTCCTTTTTTTATATAAATTCAATAATTGAATGGTTTTTGAGATAAACCTTTCGAATTAAATGATTAAAACGGTTTGGGATATCAGATATTAGAAAAATACAATGAAAATTTAATATTTATTGTGCTCATTTGGTCTGAAATCTGATGTCTTAAATCCAACAAAAAAAACAAAAACTTAGATATGAATTTAAATCAGTACACTGTAAAATCACAGGAAGCCATCCAAGCAGCGCAACAAGTCGCAATGGAATTTGGTAATCAGCAAATTGAACCACAACATTTACTTGAAGGAATTTTTCAGGTTGATGAAAATATATCGCCTTTCTTATTAAAAAAATCTGAAGCAGATGCCACTTTGGTGAGAGAGCGAAACAGAGAAAATCTTGAAAAACTCCCAAAAGTTCAGGGAGGAAATATTTATCTTTCACAATCAGCAAACAAAGTTTTGCTTGATGCGGTCAACATCGCCAAAAAAATGGGCGATGAATTTGTAACGATTGAACATTTATGGCTTTCACTTTTAGAAACCAATTCAGAAGCTTCAAAAATGCTAAAAGATATGGGCGTTACGAAAAACCTTTTGGAAGGCGGAATCAAAGAATTGAGAAAAGGCTCAAAAGCAACTTCTGCAAGTTCAGAAGAAACCTATCAGTCTTTAAATAAATATGCTAAAAATTTCAACGAACTCGCTGCAGAAGGGAAACTTGACCCTGTAATCGGTCGTGATGAAGAAATCAGGAGAGTTTTACAAATTCTTTCAAGAAGAACCAAAAACAATCCGATTCTGATTGGTGAACCCGGAGTTGGTAAAACTGCAATCGCAGAAGGAATTGCCCACAGAATTATCAATGGTGACGTTCCTGAAAACTTGCAGGATAAAACTTTGTACTCCTTAGATATGGGTGCTTTAATTGCCGGTGCAAAATATAAAGGTGAGTTTGAAGAGCGTTTGAAATCTGTTGTGAATGAGGTTATCAAATCAGACGGACAGATTATCCTTTTCATCGATGAAATACACACTTTGGTTGGAGCCGGAGGCGGTGAAGGCGCGATGGATGCGGCAAATATTCTGAAACCAGCCTTGGCTAGAGGAGAATTAAGAGCGATCGGTGCAACGACTTTGAATGAATATCAAAAATATTTCGAGAAAGATAAAGCACTTGAAAGACGTTTCCAGAAAGTGATGGTTGAAGAACCGGATACCGAATCTGCAATTTCGATCCTTCGTGGTATCAAAGATAAATATGAAGCGCATCACAAAGTAAGAATCAAAGACGAAGCGATTATTGCGGCAGTGGAAATGTCTCAACGATATATTTCAGACCGATTTCTACCGGATAAAGCGATTGATTTGATTGATGAAGCTTCGGCTAAACTGAGAATGGAAATCAATTCAAAACCAGAAGAGCTGGATGTTCTCGACAGACGATTGATGCAGTTGGAAATTGAATTGGCGGCCATTTCAAGAGAAGGAAATCAGGCGAAAATTGACCATTTGAAGGAAGATATTGCTAAAATTTCTGAACAGAGAAATGAAATCAATGCAAAATGGCTGAAAGAAAAACAAAAATCTGAGGATTTAACTCAGATTAAAAAAGATATTGAGGCTTTAAAATTAGAAGCGGAAAGAGCTTCAAGAGCTGGAGATTACGCCAAAGTAGCAGAAATCCAGTACGGAAAAATTAAGGAAAAAGAAGATGCTTTGCAGAAACTTGAACTGGAAATGCAAAACCATCAGAATGAATTGATAAAAGAAGAAGTAACTTCTGAGCACATTTCTGAAGTGATTGCAAAATGGACAGGAATTCCTGTAACCAAACTTCTTCAATCAGAAAGAGAAAAATTGTTACATCTAGAAACCGAACTCCATCATAGAGTTGTCGGTCAGGAAGAAGCCATTGAAGCCGTGGCAAATGCAATCCGAAGAAACAGAGCAGGATTAAGCGATGATAAAAAACCAATTGGCTCATTCCTGTTTTTAGGAACCACCGGAGTCGGAAAAACCGAGCTGGCAAAAGCATTAGCGGAGTTTTTATTCGATGATGAAAACAATATGACGAGAATTGATATGAGTGAATATCAGGAGCGTCATAGTGTTTCGAGATTAGTTGGTGCTCCTCCGGGATATGTAGGTTATGATGAAGGTGGACAATTGACGGAAGCCGTGAGAAGAAGACCTTATTCAGTAGTGCTTTTAGACGAAATCGAAAAAGCGCATCCTGATGTTTTCAACACGTTGTTGCAGGTTTTGGATGACGGACGATTGACGGATAACAAAGGTAGAGTTGTGAATTTCAAAAACTCGATTATCATTATGACTTCGAATTTAGGTTCGCATATCATTCAGGAGAATTTTGAAAATATCACAGAAGAAAACCAAGATGAAATTGTTGATAAAACCAAAATTCAGGTTTTTGATTTATTAAAACAAACACTTCGTCCGGAATTCCTCAACAGAATTGATGAAATAGTTTTATTCCAGCCTTTAAGAAAAAAAGAAATCGCAAAAATCGTTCAATATCAGCTGAGAGGTTTCAATGATATGTTAGCAAAACGCAACATTATTATGACTGCAACACAAGATGCTTTGGATTATCTCACCAACAAAGGTTACGATCCAGTTTTCGGAGCAAGACCTTTGAAAAGAGTAATTCAGCAGGAAGTTCTCAACAAATTATCCAAAGAAATTCTCGCTGGAAATGTGAATGACGGCGACAGAATTACCTTAGATTATTTTGAAGAAAGTGGATTGGTTTTCCGTCCTACTAATATGTAAGTAGTTTTTTTTCATATATTATTTTTGTAATAAGTGCTGTAGATTTCTGTCTACAGCACTTATTTTTTTGATATCACTTTAAAATGTATGTAACAGTCTTGAAGTAATTATCTGAAGTTATTCAATAGAAGTGTTAAGTTTTTTTCCAGATTGTTTAGATAGCTTTATTTCGGAAACTACTTAATTTTATAAAATCATAATAAATCTTAATAATATTAGAAAATTTTAGTATATTACTAACTTTAAAAATATTTAAAGAGAATTTGCTTTATTTATGAATAGGTAGGGTTTGGTACTGGTTTCAATTTGTTAGATTTTCAATAAAAATAGTATTGAAATTGAAGTGGAAATAATGATAAGATCCTATTTGAAATAAACTATTGAAATCATGAAAAAGACAATTTTCGTTGTAGATGATCATTTACTTGTTGCTAAAGCATTAAAAGTGATTATTAATAGTTTTTCGGGTTTTACGGTTATAGATATAGCTGAAAATGGTAAAATTCTTACCGAGAAATTAGAAAAAATAACCGAAAAGCCGGATATTATCTTGTTGGATGTTAGCGTGCCCATTATGGATGGTTTTGAGACTGCTCAATTTCTTAATAAGAAACATCCGGAGATTAAAGTATTGGCACTAAGCATTCAAGAGGATGATAAAAGTGTTTTAAAAATGATTAAGTACGGAGCTAAAGGTTATATGCTTAAAGATACCCATCCCAAAGATCTGGAAAATGCGCTTGTTTGTCTTTCCAACAATGGTTTTTATTATCCTGAATGGGCTTCAAAAATTATTTTTTCTACCAATGATGATGAAGAAAAAGAGGATAAAGAATTAAAGATTTCTGATAGAGAAAAAGAATTTCTTTATTATACTGTAACAGAACTCAGTTATAAAGAGATTGCTGAGAAAATGTACTGTAGTCCCAGAACTGTTGAAAGTTACAGAGATCAGCTTTGCGATAAACTGGGTTTAAAAACAAGAGTTGGCTTGGCAATTTTTGCGTTGAAAAACGGATTTGCAGAACTGTAAGTTTTTTTAAATTCTAATAATTAAAGAGTTTGCTTGAATGAGTTTAAGACTTAAAATGATTCTTAAAGAAAATAATTAGTCTGAAATCAATAGCGTCCTAAATAAAAAAATAAGAAGGAATTAAAGTAACTCAAAGTATCTTTGAGGTTGACAACAAAAAAACCTTCTTATGGATTCAAAATT
>NZ_JADQBD010000116.1:0-4163 GCF_017808115.1 Chryseobacterium sp. RR2-3-20
TCTGTCCCAAAATGTGCTGAAAAACTGAATAAATTCATATCTAATTGTTTGATTACTACAAATATACAAAAGTTATGATAAATTACGGATATTCATATATTTTTAATCTGAATTTTATCGGTAAATCAAATAATTTTTACTGAAAATCTCCTAAATTTGTTATTATGATACAAGACCAGCGCGCAGAAAAATTCAGACAGATTGTAGAAAATAAATTTCAAATCTACAATTCTTTATTCATGAGTCTTCCTTATGATAAGATGACCAATATTGGGATGCTACTTCCTTTTCTGTATGAAGAAAGTAAAGAAGGATATTTGGTTGGGAAAACTCCAGTGGAAATTGTAGAAGAATTTTTCGTCAACCATACCGATTTGGTAAATGAAGATCAAAAGCTTGAACTGTTATTTAAAATTATACAATATATTGAAAGACAGGTGGTTTTGTTTGATAGTATTGAAGATGCTGCATTTCCCGGACTTCATTCTGAAAGCGATAGTGGTACCATTACCAATCTGTACGAAAGAGCGTATCATGACCATAAACTGGAAAAAGTACATGAAAAACTGAAGGATTTTACTGTAAAAGTGGTGTTTACTGCCCATCCAACGCAGTTTTATCCAAGTTCTGTCCAGCGAATCCTGCAGGATTTAAGACAGGCAATAGGTGCAGATTCAATCACCAATATCGATATGCTGCTTCAACAGCTTGGGAAAACTCCATTTGTAAATAAAGAAAAACCGACTCCAATAGACGAAGCTTTAAGCATCATTCATTATCTTAGATACGTTTATTACGATTCTATTGGAGAACTTTATGGTAAAATAAAGAAAACATTTGGCAACAGTCATTCTCATCTTCATGAAAATATCATTCAGCTTGGTTTTTGGCCTGGAGGAGATCGCGACGGAAATCCATTTGTTACTGCCGAAGTTACTAAAAAAGTTTCTGAGGAACTGCGTACCGCTATTCTGAAATCTTATTATGCCAATCTTAAAGATTTAAGACGGAGATTGAGTTTCCGTGGAGTTTCGGAAGTATTGACAAAACTGAGTGCAGAATTATATACAGCCATTTTTAAAAACGAAAAAATATCCAGTGAAGATATTCTGAAAAGGCTTGATGAAGCAGAGGAAATCCTTATTAATGAGCATAATTCCTTGTTTTTAGAAATTTTGGTTGATTTTAAAGATCGTGTAAAGATTTTCGGAACTCATTTTGCGACTTTAGATATACGACAAGACAGCAGAATTCATCAGACTGTTGTGGATGAAATTTTCGATGCGATTTTTGGAAATAAAGAAACTGATTATACTGAAAAATACAATAAACTTATTGAATTTAATGAGAAATTGAATTTTGATGATTATAGTGAAATTGTAAAAGAAACGTTGGGAAATGTTTCTCAAATTAAAGAAATTCAGGATTTTAATGGTATTAGAGGAATGCATCGCTACATTATTTCTAATTCTGATGCCGTAAAAGATGTTATGAATGTATATGCATTTTTCAAGATCTGTGGTTATCGTGATGAAGATATCAATATGGATATTGTACCGCTTTTTGAAACCATGGAAGGCCTTGAGAATGCTGAAAATGTCATGAAAGAATTGTATCTAAATCCTATTTATAAAAAACATTTAGAAAGAAGAGGAAATGAGCAGACCATTATGCTCGGTTTTTCGGATGGTACTAAAGACGGTGGATATTTGAAGGCAAACTGGGAAATATATAAAGCTAAAGAAGTTTTAACAAAAATTTCAGAAGAAAACGAGGTTAAAGTAGTGTTTTTTGACGGAAGGGGAGGGCCACCAGCAAGAGGTGGCGGTAAAACCCATGATTTTTATGCTTCTCAAGGTAAAACAATTGCCAATAATAAAATTGAATTAACCATTCAGGGACAGACCATTACCAGTATTTTTGGCAATAAAGAACAGGCAAAATATAATTTTGAACAGCTTTTAACAGCCGGTGTAGAAAATGATGTGTTCAAAAATTCCAAAAAAGATTTGTCTGCGAAAGAAAGAGCTTTGATTACTGAGTTAGCCAACATCAGTTATAAGAAATATTCTGACCTTAAAGCTCATCCAATGTTTGTGTCTTATCTTCAGGAAATGAGCACGTTAGAATATTATGGAAAAACCAATATAGGAAGCAGACCATCTAAACGCGGTGGAGATAATGAGCTTAAATTTGAAGATTTGAGAGCTATACCATTTGTAGGATCCTGGTCGCAATTGAAACAGAATGTACCAGGTTTTTTCGGGTTTGGATATGCAATGCAACGATTGAAAGAAGAAGGTAGATTTGATGAAGTTAAAGATCTTTACAAAGGTTCTGATTTCTTTAAAACACTTATTTTAAATTCAATGATGAGCATGAATAAATCATACTTTCCGCTTACTTATTACATTAAAGAAAATCCTAAGTTTGGGGCATTTTGGGAAATACTTTTTCAGGAATTTAATCTTTCTAAAGACATCATGTTGGAGCTGACTGGCTTTGCAATTCTTCAGCAGGAAGATCCTCTGTCCCGAAAATCTGTTAAAATTCGTGAAAAAATAGTACTTCCGCTTTTAAGTATTCAGCAATATGCACTTATGAAAATTCAAAAAGGAGAAGGCGATATAGAAGCATATAAAAAACTGGTAACGAGATCGTTATTTGGAAATATTAACGCAAGCAGAAATTCTGCATAATTTGAAATATTATATAATGAAAAATTTGTAATAGAAACGACTTTATTTGAAGCATTAGTTTTTCTGAATTCAATTCAGTCTTTAATCCAATTATGCTCATATTTTGAAGGAGAAAACTACAATTATTTTGTTCTCATCCAAATAAAATTATTTGCTTGGGATTGAAATAGTTTAAACTTATTCTTCTTTAAAACTTGAATGGATGAAAGGTTTTCAGAATCTGTTTCAGCAATTATATTGGTAATTTCAGTATTAATAAAAACCCATTCTATAATTTTTTCTATAGATTTAGACTTAATTCCTCTATTGTGAAATTTCGGAAAAGTGGCATATCCAATTTCTACTCTTCCGTTTGTTGGTTTCCCTTTAAAGCAAAATTCTCCAGCTATTTCATTTTCTTTTTTTAATATTATTATCCAAAAAGTATAAAAATAGAAGTTTTCTTCATCTTCGTTAATGTTTTTAAGAATTTTGCTTAGAATTTTCATTTTTACAGTTTCAGACATGAAGCGATCTTTTTCATGTATTCTCAGTTCTTTTTCAAGCTGATTACCTTCCGTATAACTTAAAAGTTGTTTTGAGTTTAAGGGAATTATTTTCAGTTCTTCTGTTTCAATAATCATTATCAAGGTTATTTTTAGATAATTTATGTTTTTTAAATAAACTAAGCTATTAAAAAATGATATTATAAGAAGCGGTAAATATATTTGAATATTTTGCCAACATCGTATTATCAGAAGTTTTTTATTCTAAAATCCATTTTATGAGATTTTCTTTTTCCACAATATTCCAAGAGTGTGGGTGCTTTTTACCGTTGGCTCGATAACCACGATTTTCAGTTTTTATTAATTCTAATTGCTGATTTCCTAGTTGTTTTAAAGCATTATATGTTTTCTCTAGTTTATAGGCATTTAAGTCTTCGTATTTTCTATTTCTATTTTCAGATTGCCATACTAAATCAGGTTCAGTGTAAAATCTAATTTTAATTTTAGTTAAATATTCAATGTTTTTAATTGAATTCTGTGATATTAAATAAGGAGAAAGATTTTTGTAATTTTCAAGATTAGTTTCTGGAACTCCGATTTTTTCATCCAGTAATTTAATCAGATATTTTCCTTCTTCAACGGCATCAGCATTTTTGTTGAGTTGCACATCATTTTGTGCATTTTTATATAATTCTTCTAAATCGAGCGGTGAGTCAATAATAAAAATTCCCTTAGGTTGTAACTTATTTTTAGTTTTTATCAAATAGTTAGAAATAAGAATAGTGATATTTCCTCCGCTTGAAAAACCGCCTATGTATACATTTTGATTTGAAATATTGTTTTCTTTAAAAATTGAATTCAATTTTTTTGCTAATTTTTCTTTTGATTATCCGTTTTTAATCATAACCCTGTAATGTTAGCAATAATAAGCCTTTCAAAGAGGCTATCTCCAAAATATCTTCGATTTAGCTTGTAGATG
>NZ_JADQBD010000117.1:0-4098 GCF_017808115.1 Chryseobacterium sp. RR2-3-20
GAAGACAGTTGTATTTTCAACAGAAATTATTAAGTTTATAACCCTAAATACTCCTTAAGGATTTATTCCAAAATGTCCAAGTTAGTTTGAAGACGTACAATTATGGAGTTTTTTGATTAAAAATTATTTAATTTCAATATTGGTTATTTGATACTAATAATATAACTTTCAAAAATTAATTTTAAAAATGGATCAATATATAAAATTCAAACACTTACTTGAATATTTTGTAGCTCATTTAGAATGGAAAGTAAATGAAGATATTAATTCAATTGGGTATAAAACATATATAGAGCCCTTAATTAACAAAGGAATATTTTATGAAACAGGTCAAGGGTATAATAACGGAAATATACAAAATCAAATTTCTAAATGGAATAACTATGAAAATGGTGAAATTTTCATTAGTATACAACCAAATTTTGGTAGTTATAAGTCTGTAAAATGTTATTTGAATTGGGCAGGTACAGGTTTAAATATCATTGCAAATTGGGATGGTAATACAATTAAATCTTTATATCTTGAGGAATATCAATGGTGGTTAAATAGTAATCAAAAAAGGAAAAAAATAGGAAATAATAGTTTATTAGCTGCATTAGGTTTATTTGATGGAAATGCTGTTACTGATGATTTAGTTTCATTTTTTGACAAGTTCGCTTCTTTAATAGAGTCTTGGGAAGTTAAAAATAATAAGAGAATAGAAATGGAAAAAAATCAATATTATATAGACATATTATTAGCAAATAAAAACATTATTCTTACTGGTGCTCCAGGTACAGGTAAAACCCATTTAGCAAAGCAAATTGCAAAACAAATAATTGACGTTGATTCAGATGAAGAATTAACTAGCTCTGGTCAATTTGGTTTTGTTCAATTTCATCCATCTTACGACTATACAGATTTTGTAGAAGGTTTACGCCCAACGAAACCTGATGCAAATGGTAATATTGGTTTTGAGTTAAAGAATGGTGTGTTTAAAGCTTTTTGTAAAAGAGCAATAGGTGAAGAAGTTGAAGAAAAATTCGATGAGCTATACAATCAATTTATTGATGAAGTTACAGAGACTCCTCTTAGCTTAGAAACTCCTACGCAGAAAAAAAAGTTCAAAGTAGAAATCAATAGTAATCAATCTTGTGTTGCTGTTCCTGAAACAGATATTGCTACAAAGATGTCTATAACTAAACAAATGATTTATGATTATATACATTTTGATAAAATAAGGGATTGGAAACCTTATACTATTCCAATTGCTAAATACTTTAAAAATAAATATAACTATACACCATCAATAGTTAAACAAGATAAAAAATATGTCTTTGTAATTGATGAAATTAATCGTGGTGAAATCTCTAAGATATTTGGTGAACTTTTCTTTTCTATTGATCCATCTTACAGAGGGATAAAAGGTTCAGTTAAAACTCAATATACCAATATGCATGAAGATGATAATGAACCCTTTTATATTCCTGAAAATGTATATATCATAGGCTCTATGAATGACATAGATCGTAGCGTAGAAAGTTTTGATTTTGCAATGCGTAGAAGATTCACATGGATTGAAATTACAGCAGAAGAAAGTGCAAATAATATGAATCTTCCACAAGAGATTGTAGATAAAATGCAAAGACTAAATAAAGAGATTTCAAATATTGATGTTTTAGGTAGTGCATTTCATATTGGTGGTGCATATTTCTTAGATTCGGAAGGAAATCCTAGAACTGATTTTGAGAATGTTTATCAATATAAAATTGAACCGTTGTTAAAAGAATATTTACGAGGTTTACCAGAAGCAGAAAACACTCTTAAATCTTTAAATGAAAAGTTCTTTTCGGATGAGGACAACGGATAACAACGGGGGCTATTTTAAGATAAATGACGAGAATATTCATAAAGCGAATCTAAGTCGTATTGCAAACAAGAGCTTACTTAAATTACAAGAGAATAATGCAGATTTATTAGTTTTCCCTCATTCTTTGGGTATTTATAAAGATGATGTAGAGAAATCTACTATATTTTCAATGGATGAAGAAACCATAACTACATATAATTTAATGGGATTTGTTGGCTGTAATGATTCTCAGTTGACAATAACCTCTCGTTTTTCGAAAGAAGATAGCAAGGATTACTTTTTACATTATATGTTGCAAAAGGTATTTTCAATTAACCTATTAGATTTTGACCAAAAATCTAACAATGAGAATATATGGGATTTTTTAATTTATTTATTCCCATATTTTTTAAAGAAAGCTTATACGCAAGGAATGTTCAAAGCATATAAACGCAATGAATATAATAATGCTAATATAAAAGGAACAATTAATATAAACAGACATATACAAAAGAATATTCCATTTAGGGGTAATATTGCCTATTCAACGAGAGAACATTCCTACGATAATGATGTAACGCAATTAATTAGGCATACAATTGAATATATTAAAGTGCATCCATTTGGTAATGGAGTTTTAGCCAAGGATAATGATACTAGAGAAATTGTTCAAAAGTTCGTTTTCGTTACAGATTCAACTTACAACAAGAGCCAAAGAAATAAGATTGTAGCGAAGAATTTAAAAGCTTTTTCTCATCCTTACTATTTTGAATACAAACTCTTACAGAAAATATGTTTACAAATTCTAAGAAGAGAAAAATTATCATATGGGAAAGAAAATAATAAAATTTATGGGTTATTGTTTGATGGAGCTTGGCTTTGGGAGGAATACTTAAATACGATATTAAAAGAAAAATTTCTTCATCCAGAAAATAAAACAGGTAAACATAAACATTATCTTTTTGAAGGTAATAAACAATCTATTTATCCTGATTTTATTAGTAAAGAAACACCGATTATTGTTGGTGATGCAAAATATATTCCATTGGATAAACATGTTTCTTACCATGAAAATTCAGAACGAGCAGTAAGTATTTATTACAAAACATTAGCATATATGTATCGTTTTAATTCAACAAATGGTTTCTTAATTTACCCAACTAATAATCAAGATAATCGATACGAAGAATTAAAGATTCAAGATACAGAAGGTGTTTTAAAAAAAATAGGATTGGCTATTCCTCAAAACCAAGAAGATTTCATTAACTTTTCTTCTAGTATAAAAGACAATGAGTTAAATTTAAGAATGATTCTTTGAATAAATGTAAACATAATTTCTGATGGATTATAGATGAAATCCTGTTTATTGTTTTAATGAAATTTGTGGAATAAAAAACACCTCACACCGTTCCCCCAGCAAATAACATAATAGAAATTATACGCACACGCCATCGCTTCGGGGATTGCTTCCACTGCGTTACAGCAACTGCCAACAAGGTGTCCCTATAATTTGAGATTATGTAAAATGCTTTCCTTGCAACGGGCATAGCCCTTTTGCTCCACCGCTTTCCAGCCGCCAGTGCAGTTATAATTTACACGGTCAGTTTCCAAATTCAAAACCTACAAATCCCCACCAACCCTGCTAAGGATGCAGAAAAATGGTGCAGACTATTTCGGGATTTATCCAGTTCCTACAGCCACTGTATTGTTTTTTTTCAGCGGAAAAGTTTAATGGCAATACAGTCGCTTTCGTCACCGCACACAGTCGTATTCCATACTGAAGAAAATTGCTTTCGCAGCCGCCATATTTTCTCCACACACCAAAAACACTTCGGTTTCATAGGCAAATGTTTGTAGTGTGTTTGTGGCGCGTGCTGAAAATTCCCAAGCAAAGCATTTTCTTTCAGCATTCCATACCACTGTCTTTGCAGCCGCTGTTACAGTTCAGGCACATAAGGAAGATTTATGCAAGTTGACAATTTCGTCACGCACCATTTTTCTGCGAAGTGTTTACCCCGTTTTGCCATCGCTTTCCTAAGTGGTGTTTTTATATGCACGGACGAGCCGTCCATACAAAAACACCACCGCGCACAGGAGCATAGCACTGTTCCAAGTCTTCACAGCACTATGCACCTGTCTTTTCCATCACTTTTCCTCGCTTTGAGTGCAGATGTCACAAGCAATTATCCCCATCAATCGAAGTTTTGGAATTTCCTTCTTAGAAAGTTCGGGATAAGAAAAAATAAAAAAAAAGAAAGTAAAGGTCTGTT
>NZ_JADQBD010000118.1:0-3949 GCF_017808115.1 Chryseobacterium sp. RR2-3-20
GATTTTAGTCAGTTTTAGAAGTTTAAATTCAGGTCAAAATTTTGATTTTTCAGACCGAAATTTCTTTTTGATACCGCGCTTCTAATATTGCGCACAACGTTTCGGGGCTTTGGGATGGTGGGGCAATCGAAGCACAAATCTTCAATTTTGTACTAAGGTTGAACCGAAGAACTACCGTTGAACTTTGCAGTTTCGCCCCACTATTGCAAAACCCTTGTTAGCAGAAGTTTTTTATTTTGTGATTTCTAAGAACTGACTATCATTATGTAGGTTTTCAAGTTCTTCATATGTTTTCGCATCTTCCTTAATGTTTGGGTCAAGTTGAAAAGCTTTTTTTAGATGGTCGATGCTTTCAGATGTTTTTCCTTGCAAGTTCTTTATGATTGCAACTTGATAATAGTTCCAAGCAAATTCGTGAATTTTGTTTTGGGAATTAAACACTTGAATAGCTTTATCGTAAAGCTTTTTTGATTTGTAGTATAATCCTTTTCTATATTCAATATTATAACTTTCATTAGGATTATTATCTTTTAATTTTTCGATATAATTTTCAACTTCCTTTTCAGATTTATAAAGTTCTAACAATTCTAAAATAAAGCCAACATAGTTCATATTGGTATTGTCTGTTGAATATATCTTTTCAGTGATTTTCAAAGCCTCATCGTATGATTTTTGAGAAACTAAAATACGAGCTTTATTAAAAAGCGCATTTACATTATTTGGGTCGATTGCTAAAATCTGTTCTATTTCTAAATTGACATCATAATCACTGTTAGCTTCAGAATGTAAGGTTGCTCTATTTTGTCTTGCTTGAATGTCGCTTGGATTAATTTTCAAATATTCATCATAAGATGAAATTGCAACTGTTTTGTCCTTATCAAAAAAGAAATCTGCTTTAGCTTTTAGAACAACAGCGTTTTTTGTTTTTTCATATTGTATGTCAAAAAATGCTTTAGCATCATCTATTTTATTTTTATGAAAATTAAGGTTTGGAATTATATGATGTATAATTATTTCTTGAGGAAAAAGAGATGTCATTTTTTGGTATAAATCTTCCGCTTCTTTTACAAGTCCTAATTCATATAAAACCCCAATCTTACTTAACTGAGGTCCAAAAAGTTCATCTGAACCATCTGTTAAGTCAATAACTTTATTTAAATTTTTAAGAGCAATTTCGAATTCATTGTTTTGAACATTGATTTGAGAAAGAGAAAAAGTTGCTTCTAAATTATTGCTGTCAATTTCAATTATTTTTTCGTAACATTTTTTCTCTTCTTCGTGTAATTCCAAGTGTTCGCAAGTAACAGCTTTATTTTTGTAATAAATTATTTCTAAAGGCTTTATCTCTATAGCTTTATTTATGTTTTCTAAGGATTTTTCAAAGTCATTCATTTCATAGTTTAGAATACTTAAATTTGAATAAACTTCATCCGCATTTGGGTTGATAAGTAAACATTTTTGGTATAATTCTAATGCATTTTTTTGTTTTCCATTTTGAGCTTGGTATGTAGCAAATGAAAACAATTTATCAAAGTAATTCCTTATCTCGAGTTCACTTATTTCTTTTTTTATAATTTTATCCAACAAATCATCGGATATTCCAAAATCAGTATTTTGTATATTAAAAGTTTGTTCTGGTTCAATTATTTTTTTAGTTTTTTCTAATACATAATCAATTTGTTCATCGCTCAGTCCAACTTTTTTTAGTTCTTTGATTGCGATATAAGGATTGGAATTGTTTTCTTTTAGTTTCCACAGCGCCAAAGCACAAATCTCATTTTGAAACTGATTAGAAAGAAACTTATTTTCATCAATTCCTTTATTTTTTTTCTTTAGAAAGTCAAATATTCCCATATGGTCGGTTTAAAATTTCTGCTAACGTTTTGCAGCTTGGCGAAGTGGCGGATTTAGAAGCACTTACTTTCAATTTAGCACAAATGTTTATTAGAAATCCGAATGTTCAATTTAGCACTGAACCCGCCATTTTGCCAAACTGCTGTTATATGCCGTTTTTTTTATTCGTTAAGTATTTTTTCAATTATTATTTCTATGTCGGTTTTTCCATCCTCTACAATAGTCGCACAATTTATCCATTCTTCTCTTGTCATTTCATCAAAAATGTCAAAATTGTTTTTAGATTTAAAGTTAAGTCCTGAAGGTGTTAATATATGCGTTTTTATTTCCTCTTTAATGTCGGTATAATCTTGGATTTCAAATTCTGCTGGTAAAATAAAGTTATTTCCGAAGAGTCTTTGGATTGCATCTTTAGAGTAATAATTTTCAATTTCTCGTTTTCTTAAAACATCAAATTCGCCTCCTAATTCTTGCACTTTGGCTATTAACAAAGCTTTATTTGCAAGTTTAGAATCGTAATCTATTGCTCCTTTGTCTGAATCTAAAATAAATATAAATCTTCTATTTATTTTTCTACAAAGTTCTGCATTTACGAAAAATTCTACTTGGTCACCACCACAAGGAATAAACAAAATATCTGCTGGTAAACTACCATTGATTTTAAGAAAAGCACGTTCCCAAAATTTTACATCGCCACTTCCCTCAACAAAAACTGCTTTTCTAAAATTATCATTCAATAAATTGTAATTAGGTCTTATTCCAAGTTCTTTAATAACTACATTTAATATATCTGCTTCGTTTTCATAGTTAAAATATTCTGATATTTCATTTGTCTTTTTAACTACAACTATATTAGAATCTCTTGTCGCTCCTGCAAAAACTGGTGAATGAGTTGTAATAAAAAATTGACTGTTTTCAGAAAGTAAAATAATAGATTCTAATAAATCATTTTGAAGTTCTGGGTGTAAAAAGGTTTCTGGTTCTTCTATACCAAATATTTGATATTTTTTTGTTGTTTTTTGAGCAAGGTATTCAAAATACGCTACCATTAATAACCGTTTAAACCCTGTTCCCTTATTTGCAATAGGAATTTCAAACGTGTCAGAAGCAAATTTTAATGAAAGGTCAAATTTTACTAAAGTACCCCAATTACAAGCGACATTTGGTTTTATTTTTTCTAAATTCGGTACATTTCTTTTCATAAGTTCAGTTATCAAGCCGAATTCTGTTTCTAAATCTCCTTGTACATTTGTTTCAATTTGGGAGGTTAAAGCGGAATTATTTTGTAGAGATTGTGTTGCAATTGGTTTAAACTGCGATTGAAAAGTAGTTGAACCAACATTCAAATCTTGTTCTGCATCAAACAAGGAATATTCAGGAAGTTCTATAAAATCATATTGTTTTTGAATATTTTTAATAAAATCATCAGCAACATTTATTTTTTCTATTCGCCCAAAATTTTGTGTGTTTTCATCTACTAATTCAATTTTAGATAAGTTAGTTACTCCACGTCCTGACCTTGAAAATTCAACACCTAATGAAGTCAAATATCCATTAATGTCGGCTTCTTTAACACCCCAACAATTACTGTATTGGTCATTGTTTATATCATTGCAAACATAAAAGAATTCTTTTGCTACTTTACCTGCGGTAGTAAATGAAAAAGTTTTAATCAGTTGTATTTTACCATCAGCATCTAATGCTAATGGATTAATTTCCTGTTGAGTTTCAAATCTAATTGTGATTTCCGTTTTTTCGTCATTTCCAATTCCTTTGAAAACATCATTTGAATTAAATTTCTCATTAAAAAATAAGTCAAGTGCTTTCAATATATTAGATTTTCCTGAATCATTTTTACCAACAAATGAGTTTATTTCTCCAACTTTTAAGTTTGTCAAGGATTTAATTCCTCGGAAATTTTTAATGCTTATGTCAAATATTTTCATAAATTTCTGTTTTGTCGGTGGGTCGCTCTAAAATGGCATATAACGGAAAAGGGCTTTGCCTTTACTTTGTTTTCTGTAAAAATAGTTAAATTTATTCAAAGGAGAGCAGAGGTGAACTATGGGCTTTGTTAGTTTTTAGAACTATACCT
>NZ_JADQBD010000119.1:0-3946 GCF_017808115.1 Chryseobacterium sp. RR2-3-20
TACAGGTGTTTGTCAATTCTTTTAAAATAATTTTGTAGTTTTGAATAAGATTGTTCATGTATTTAATGACTTGGTAATCAATTAAATATACGATTTTTTTAATCAAATGGACAATCTTTTTTTTTTTTTTTTTAATTCCTAAATGCACAACAGGTTTACTTAAAATTTGTTTAGCTTATTTCATCAATAATAGCAGATTAAATTCAATCTACTATTTACAGCAATATAAATATTGCTGTTTTTTTTACAAATAATACCCTACTAATTTGGTAGACTAAATATTTTTTATATTTTTGCTAATAATTAATGATTAAAACGTAATTGAAGTGTAACTAAAATCTCCATCATGATTATTCCTAATCTTCTACAGAAAGACATTGCTGCAAGCGATACCAGAAAAGACCTTATTTTGGAAATAGAACTCAACGGGAAGTTGAAATTCGACCAAATTCTATATTGCATAGATCAAAACATGGGTATTTGCTATAGTCTGCTGAATGCCGATGTAGAATTTGTGGATGGTAATAATTTTGGATCATTTCAATTACGTATTAATGCAAACAGTGAAGAATTTCAAAAAGTTGAGTTCTTTCTCAATGAAAATAAACTTCTCAACACTACTGTAGAGTATAATTGCAGAAGATATTTATAAATGTAAGTCCATATAGTTTGATTTGATAAGCGTTCCAAAAAATTTTTTTGGACGCTTTTTTTATAAATCCCACTTATAAAATTCAAAAAAAAACATTCGAAAAAGACTTTCGGATGTTATAGTTCACAATTTTAGAATAATTAATTTATATTCTTTCAATATCTGCACCGATGGCTTTTAATCTGCCGTCAATATTTTCGTAACCTCTGTCGATTTGTTCAATATTATGAATGATAGATTTCCCTTCAGCCGAAAGAGCAGCAATTAAAAGAGCATTTCCCGCTCTGATATCCGGAGAAACCATTGTAGTACCACGTAAAGGAGATTCCTGATTGAGACCAATAACGGTAGCTCTGTGCGGATCGCACAAAATAATTTGCGCACCCATATCAATAAGTTTATCAACAAAAAACAATCTTGATTCGAACATTTTCTGGTGAACCAAAAGACTTCCTTTAGCCTGTGTAGCCACTACCAAAATAATAGACAGTAAATCTGGTGTAAATCCTGGCCAAGGTGCATCTGACACCGTAAGGATTGAACCATCAATAAATTTCTGAATTTTATAGTGTTCCTGAGCCGGAATATAAATATCGTCACCACTTTGTTCAAGCTGTATACCTAATTTTCTGAACGTATTTGGGATTACACCAAGCTGGTTCCAGTTGACGTTTTTTATGGTGATTTCAGATTTAGTCATAGCTGCAAGACCAATCCACGAACCAATTTCTACCATATCAGGAAGCATTGTATGCTCTGTACCATGAAGATTGTTGACACCTTCTACAGTGAGAAGGTTAGATCCAATACCAGAAATATTTGCTCCCATCCTGTTCAACATCTTACAAAGCTGTTGTAAATAAGGTTCGCAGGCTGCATTATAAATTCTTGTTTTACCTTTTGCCAAAACTGCAGCCATTAAGATATTTGCAGTACCTGTAACAGAAGCTTCTTCCAAAAGAATAAATTTTCCGTTCAGTTCTTTAGCTTTTAAAGAATAAAATGCTTCTTCATCATCATAATGAAATTCTGCACCCAACTCTACCAATCCCTGAAAATGGGTATCTAATCTTCTTCTACCAATTTTATCACCGCCCGGAGTTGGCATATATGCTTCTCCGTATCGTGCAAGCATTGGTCCCATCAACATAATTGAACCTCTTAATTTTGCACCGTCTTTTTTGAATTCAGTTGATTTAATATAATCGAAATTAACCTCATCAGATTTGAAAGTATAATCTCCATGACCGTTTTTAGTCACTTTTACACCAAAATCTCCTAAAATTTCGATAAGCCTGTTTACATCATGTATATCGGGAATATTTTTAATTCTTACTTCCTCGTCAGTTAACAAAACTGCACATAAAATCTGTAAAGCTTCATTTTTTGCTCCTTGCGGAGTAATTTCGCCTTGCAGTCTTTTTCCTCCACGTATTTGAAATGTTCCACTCATTACTATCTTCTGTTCTTATGATTGTTGTTATTATTAAATCTTCTTTTAGCAGGTTGGTTTTTATTATTGCTGTTTTTATTATTATTCCGATTGTTATTATTGGCGTAATAAATTTTACTTTTTTCCAGACTGTCTATACCAGTAAGATCGAGTCTGTTGTTTGAAAGCTCTTTCAGGTGACGGAAAATAACATCATCTGTAACATGCTCTTTATTATAGACATTATAAGACTTTTTCATGTTATTGGCAATCACTTCAATAAGTGCTTCTTTCTCGTCTCCACTTTCCAATTCTATTGCTTTTTCAATTAATTGGAGAATACTTTTGCCATAAAACTTAAAATCTCCCTGAAGTTTAGGATATTCCATCCTTTTAGGTTTTTCTGCAAGCTCTTCTCTTGTAGGAAAAGGATAAGGAGAATCTACATCCATATCATAGTTTGCAAGAATAAAAAGATGATCCCAAAGTTTATGTTTATAGTTTTCTTCGTCTCGAAGTTGCGGGTTTCTCTGCCCCATAAAATCTATTATAGCCATTGCCATTTCGTTTCTCTCTTCACGGTCTGAAACTTCTTTGCAACATTCAACAAGCTGTTGTATAATTCTGCCGTATTCCGGCATATTTAGATGTGTTTTTTGGGTATTGTATTCCATAGAATGCAAATATATGGATTAATAAAAAAAAGAATTTAAAAACTTTCTTATTTATTGATGATTTAACAGAAAGTTAAGCCTCAATAGAAATCAAACTCCAAAATGTAAACCAATTATTAAAACTCAATAAACTTCTTCCTTTGATTATGGTCGGGAACAAAGCATTTTTGATTGGCTAATTTCTTCCTGTTTTTCGATATTACATCATAAATACTGTCTGTAATTTGCTTTGGAAATACATTTGCAATGAAAGAAATTTTATAAATACCGCCTAATAAATTGGCAATTTTAAGCACAGCTTTAGACTTTATCAAATAGTAATGATTAGGTTTCCAGAGATACAAAGTATTGAATTCGCTACTATTTAAAGCCCTTTCTTTTAAAAACTTTTGCCCGAAATCTGACTGTAACGAAGCAAATAAAAACTCATCTTTCCTATCCTTTTCCAAAATCCATTGTATCCAAAAATTGCAGAATCCACAATCTCCATCGTAAAAAACAACATGTTTTTCTTGCCAATTTTGCTCACTCATTTATTGCATTTTACGTTTAGTTTCTTCAATCTCCCTTTTGAAATATTGGATAAGTTCTTGTCTTTCGTTATCGCTAAGTTTCGCATCCTGATGCCCAAGATAATAAGACTCCAATGGCATTTCATGTTTCTCCAACATTTCTACACACTCTTCCATCTTATTAATTTGCCTTTTCGGTTCATACATCGCAAAAGTGGAAAAATTAAGATGCTTTCTTCCCTCGTTGATATGATTTTTCACCCACCATGAAGCTGGAGCAATATTAGCATACCACGGATACTTTGTTTCATCGGAATGACAATCGTAGCAAGAATTATTAATAAGTTTAGAAACCTGAGATGGTGTCTTTTTAATCTGCAAAAAATCCATTCCTTTATCTACAGGTTTGTTCGTTTTATCTATCGGAAAAAACTGTATCATGATAAACGCAACCAATATACCGACAAGTATTTTTTTCATGAAATATATTTTTTTAGATTCTAAGATTTGTACAACATTCTTCAATTAGAATTCTGTCCTGCACAATTTTTACCAAATTTTTACAATATTATAAAATTAACTCGTAGTGCACTATCAAACGAGATTTATTTTTAGGTTGTTTATATTTCTGTCAAAAATAAATCTATTCAAAAACTGAATAGTTGTAAGGGTTGTA
>NZ_JADQBD010000011.1:0-69880 GCF_017808115.1 Chryseobacterium sp. RR2-3-20
TCTTTTTTCGGTCATCTGAAAGGTAATCTCAATATTCATCGGGGACTTACAAAAAGTCGGAGAAAAAGGTTTATCCAATGGTATCTTTTTTATAAAAATCTAAAGTCGTAAAGGTTTTTTCAGCCATAGAGCTGTTCCAATAATTTGTAAAAAAAAAGGATGGCAAAAACCATCCTCTAAACTATTGTTTACAGCGTTGATTGTATTGCTGGTAAGTTGCTCCTCAGCATTGCTCACTTCCTCTTCCAATCAACCGCAAAATATTACGAATTATTTTTGACAAAAACACCAACTATTTTTGACCACATTACCCAAAATAATTTACTTTGCAGATGACTGTAATGCAGCCTCTTTAGCTTTCATTTCAGCAACTTTCGGTTGGTTCTTCATCATCGCATAGATTTCTTTAAGTACTGTAACTGCATCTATATTGGTAGGTTCAACTTGATACCATTTTTCTGCATACGGAAGAGCCTTAGCGAATCTCTCTTTTCTTGCTTCTATAAGCTGAGTTGCTTTGTCAGAATCTGTTTTTCTTACCGCATTAATATCATTAACAGCCTTCGTATCATCACCAATTACTGTATATACAAGATTTTGGTGAGCAGCAGTTAAATTAGGCTTTAACTCTAATGCTTTTGAAAATGAAGCAATAGCATCTGCTTGAGTAGCTTCATTTTTAGATTGTAAAACTCCCAAATTATACCAGTTTGTGGCATCATTAGGATTTTTTGTAAGCTGTTCCTTCAAATTAGCTAAAAACTGATCTGTTTTTCCGGTTGCATACAATGCACTTCCTTGATATTCTTTCAGTTTTGCATTATTAGGATATTTTGATAAACCTTTTTCTATTAATGCCAATGCTTCATCATTTTTCTTAGCATTCAACAATAAAGTAGACAATGTTTCATATAAATCTGGCTCAACACTTTTGGTTTGCTCTACTTTGTAATCTGTATAATCCTTAGATGAGGTTTTTTTTAGAGTTTCCCATATATCTTTATTCAAAGAAACTACTTGTCCTGTCTTGGCTTCTTTTGCTGTATATTGTGTCTGAACACCTGTAAACCCAGAATTTAATAATTCAGTATAAATAGTAATAGCTTCATTTACATTATTTGCCATTGCATAACTTACGCCGGCGTAATACATGTATATTTTATCATCATTACCATTTTCCTTTAATAATTTGTAAAGCTCAATAAACTTGGGTGCAGCAGCCGAATAATTTTTTGAATTATATGCGTCATAAGCAATTTTGCTAGACTGTTCTATTTTTGCGTTAAGCTCTTTAGGATCTTGTTTTTGTGCGAAAGCAAGAGCCGAAAGCGTAATTGCCACACTTAAAATTAACTTTTTCATAGGTAACTTTTTAATTGTATTAATTATTCTTCAGAACCTGAATGATCATCATTATCTGAAGCTTCTTGATCTAAATTTTCTTGATTTGAAATATTTATATTGGATAATTCAGCTTCTGAATCTGTTTCTTCATTTATTTCATCTTCAGCGACTTCTTTATCCATTTCAACTTTGGCGATAGCAGCGATTTCATCATTCTTTTTAAGATTAATCATTCTAACACCCTGAGTATTTCTACCCATTACACGCATTTCATCCATTCCCATTCTGATGGCAACTCCGGATTTGTTGATAATCATCAATCCGTCTTCATCGGTCACATTTTGAATCGCAATTAGATTACCTGTTTTTTCGGTAATATTAAGGGTAATAACTCCTTTACCACCTCTGTTGGTAATTCTATAATCTTCTACTGCTGTTCTCTTACCGTAACCTTTTTCAGATACCACAAGAACGGTTTCGTGCTCTACATCATTTACAACAATCATTCCAATTACTTCATCGTCGTCCTCCATAGAAATCCCACGAACTCCGATACTTCCTCTACCTACTTCTCTTACCTTTTCTTCTGGGAATCTGATACATTTACCATTCTTGGTTGCAATCATAATCTGAGATTCTCCATTGGTAAGATATGCACTCAACAATTGGTCGTTTTCTCTAATTTCAATGGCATTAATACCATTAACTCTCGGTCTGGAATAAGCTTCTAATGAAGTTTTTTTGATGGTTCCGTTTTTGGTAATCATCACCACACTCATCTGATTAACGTATTCTGAATCTTTCAGATCATTGGTTCTGATGTACGCTTTAATTTTATCGTCCGGTTCAATATTAATTAAATTCTGAACTGCTCTTCCTTTTGCTGTTTTAGATCCTTCAGGAATTTCAAAAACTCTCAACCAATAACATTTTCCTTTTTCGGTAAAGAAAAGCATGTATTGATGATTGGTTGCAGATACTATATATTCTAGGAAGTCGGAATCTCTTGTAGTCGCAGCTTTATTACCAACACCTCCTCTACTTTGAATTTTGTATTCTGAAAGCAATGTTCGCTTAATATATCCTGCATGAGAAATGGTAAGAACAACCGCTTCATTTGGTATAATATCCTCAATAGACATTTCTCCACCAGAATAATCTATTTCTGTTCTTCTTTCGTCACCATATTTTTCCTTGATTTCTAACAATTCATCTTTAATGATTTGGAATCTTCTTGGTTCGTTTGCCAAAATATCTTCTAAATCTTTAATCTCCTTCATAATTGCTTCATATTCATCTCGAATTTTATCAAGCTCCATTCCTGTAAGACGGGCAAGACGTAAATCTAGAATTGCCTGAGCTTGAATTTCGGATAAATCGAAAGCTTCAATTAAACCTTCTTTTGCAGCTTGCGGATTGGCAGAATGACGGATAATAGAAATCGCTTTGTCTAAAGAATCCTGAGATCCGATTACCTTCATGAAACCTTCAAGAATATGCGCTCTTTCTTTTGCTTTTCTAAGCTCAAATTCAGTTCTTCTTACAATTATTTCGTGTCTGTGCTCTACGAAATGATGAATGATATCTTTTAAATTAAGCTGCTCTGGTCTGCCATGTACCAAAGCGATATTGTTCACACTGAAAGAAGTTTGTAAAGAAGTATATTTATAAAGTAAATTTAAAACAACATTAGGAATAGCGTCATTCTTCAATTCATAAACGATACGCAAACCATTTCTGTCAGATTCGTCCCTAATTTCGAAAATACCCGGGATTTTTTCTTCTTTAACGAGTTCTGCAGTTCTTGCAATCATTTCAGCTTTGTTTACCTGATAAGGAACTTCTGATACGATAATTGCATTTCTGTTTCCTATTTCTTCAAAGCCTACTTTTGCTCTGAGCACAATTCTGCCTCTTCCTGTATGGAATGCATCTCTTACACCATCGTAACCGTAAATAATACCTCCCGTAGGAAAATCTGGAGCAATAATGTGCTGCATCAACTCATCAATAGTAATTTCTCTATTATCAATATATGCACAGATAGCATTTATAGATTCAGAAAGATTATGTGGAGCCATATTGGTTGCCATACCTACTGCGATACCCGAAGTACCGTTTACCAATAAATTTGGAATTTTTGTAGGCATTACGGTTGGTTCCTGCAAACTGTCGTCGAAGTTGTTCTGGAAATCAACTGTTTCTTTATCTAAATCTGATAAAATTTCATCAGAGATTTTTTTAAGTCTTGCTTCTGTGTAACGCATTGCTGCAGGCGGATCTCCATCCATAGACCCGAAGTTACCCTGCCCATCAACCTGAGGATAACGCAAACTCCACGGCTGAGCCATTCTCACCATTGCATCATAAACCGAAGAGTCGCCATGAGGGTGATATTTACCCAAAACATCTCCTACAATTCTGGCAGACTTTAAGTATTTTCTGTTTGAAAAAACTCCCAAACCATACATACCGTAAAGTACTCTTCTGTGTACAGGCTTCAACCCGTCTCTTACATCAGGTAATGCTCTCGAAACAATAACCGACATCGAATAATCGATGTAAGATGATTTCATTTCATCAACAATGTTGATAGGAATTAATCTTTCTCCTTCTTTTTGCATATATAAGTTTTATTACAATGATAATCAGACTTTTAAAAAAATGTCTGAAAACAATTAATTTTCAAATTTTAATAACGTGCTAAGTTACAAAAATTTTAACGATTTTTGTCTGATAATTTTAGTCAAAATATCTTAAAAATATTAAAATATGAGTGTACTGAGTATAACTTTTCATTGTATAAAAACCAATATTGCAGCATGGGAAGAATTTGTAAATGAAAGTTTGATTTTGATGACCGAAAATCTCATGGATGTAGACCAGTATATCCTTTCTGAAGTACAAAGCGATTATATTGATGAAGGAAAAAACTACAATCTTCTCCTGCTTTTTTCAGATGACGAAAAACGGGAAGAGTTTAATAAAAGCGAGTTATTAAATATTATAGAAATAATAGAAAATAAATTTGCAGACCAAATTATGATATTCAATACTTCTTTGAATTCTATTACAAAAAGAATATAACAATGAAAGCCCTTTCAACAAAGGGCTTTCATTGTTTTAAGCTTGATCTTTTGAGGAACTAATTATCACTTTTTTGTTCAAAAGATCAAGTGTTTTTTCGGTTTTGTTTTCTAAACTTCCGTGTCGCGGATGATGAGGTTTTGGAGGTTTTGGAGGTTCTGGCGGTCTTGGTGGTGGGTGACAGGCTGCTAATGCAAATGTTATACAGAAAACAACTAAAAATTTGATTGAATTTTTCATATTTTGTATGTTTGATTTCCAGCAATAAATCAATATAAATGCCAAAATATCAACTTTAGATGAATGTTATTCAAATTTAAAAAATAGAAAATTTAATGTGTGTTATCTAAATGCCTACCGTTTCACTTCTTTTTTCAAGCATCACTAAATCTTTCCACTCGTTATTTAAAATTCCAACTTTTTTTCTGGTTCCTACGGTTCGGAAACCATTTTTTTGATGAAATCTTATGGAAGCTTCATTCTCAGGGAAAATATTAGACTGAAGTGTCCAAAACCCATGATTTTCACTGTCAATAATGAGTTTTTTAAGAAGGATTGTTCCTAAACCTTTACCCAAATAGTTTTGATCGAAATAAATACTCACTTCAGCTACTCCACGAAAACAAGCTCTTTTGCTAACGGGTTTTAAAGCACACCATCCAATTACAAAATTGTTTTCATTCTCTAAAACCCATCTGCATTCATTAAAAAAACTACTGTTCCATGCTTCGGAACTTGGTAATTCTGTATCGAAAGTAGCGATACCGGAATCTATTCCCTGTTGAAAAATTTCTAAAACTCTTTTTTCATCATCTGGCAACATTTCTCTTATTTCGTAATTCATTTTACTGATATTTTCTTTTGTATTTTCTTTTAATTCTGGAATAATGAGTTTGTTTATCGTGTTCATCTTCAGAAACAATACTTACATTTCCATCTACTTCAAGAATTGCCAATTTAACGTTTTTTAGAGATTCTATACCATGTTCGCGAATGGATTCATTTAACTCATCAATGGTAATTTTTACTTTTCTTAATGCAGTAGCATCAGCAACTCCATCTTTCACAAGGATTACAGGATCTTCTTCTAAAAATTTTGCAACAGATCTGTTAGAAAACATTAATCTTTTAAGAATGAAATTGGCGATAAATAAGACCAGAGCTGCTACAATCCCACCTTCCAGCGAAGTATTTTCTCCCACCATTGCATTTTGTACCGCATTAGAAATAAGAAGAAGTAACACCACATCTCCCGCATTAAGTTGCGAAAGCTGGTTTTTACCAAAAAGACGTATCGCAAATATCATGAAAAGATACACGCAAAGTGAACGGAATACGATATTCAGTATAGACTCCAATATAATTATTTTAAATTCAAATGTAAATAATATATCAACAAAAAAACTGCTTTTTCAAGCAGTTTGGCAAATATTTAAAAAAGGAATTAAACTATCTGTTATTGATGTCTAATTTCACTGGCATTACATACGAAGAAGCAATCATGTTCTGGCTGAGTTTATCAGGATCTATTCTGTATTGAAGGTGAGACAATACATTTTCGATTTCTTTACTCACATTTTTGCATTCTCCTTTAGATCTAACATTTACAATTTTTCCATTTTCAGCAATATCGAATTTTACTTCGCTATTTACAATTCCTTCTTTGTAATCTGAATTGGTAAAATCGAAATTCTGAACGAGAAGATTTCTTATTTCTGCGAAAGCATCATTTTTATTGATTAAAACCTCTTCAATGGTGTTATTGTTGGTAGATTGAGCTTTTACGCTATTCATTATTCCGGCAAATCCGCAAATAATGATAGATGATACTATGATTTGAATTTTATTTTTCATAAAGCTTATGTTTATTGTTAATTATATATCACTTTTAGGTAATGGTTTTTAATAATGTACAGGTTTGTAATTAAAACTGTCAAAACATTATTTTCCAAAACCATAAATCAAAGATATATAAAATAATTCATATTAAATTTATATTCAGTTAACATTTGGTTAACATTGGATGTTATTTATTTGATATTCAGTATTTTATTTTATCTAAAAAATGAAAAATTTAACATTAGAACTATACTTTAACTTTAGTTTCAGCAATTTATTTTTATTATTTCGTGTATTTTAGTCGCTTTTAGATTATTCAATATAAAAGATTTTTTCAGACATGATAAGTTTGAAGAATAAACGATATTATGAAAACAATTTTCAGACATAGTTCTATTTCACTTCCTTTAAAGCTTACATTTCTTATTTTTTCTATGGTGCTCAACTGTATGGGAATCATTATTTTACAGCTTTCAGACGAGAAAGTAAACTATAATAAACTGAGTTTTTTAGAATCTTTTAAAGATATCCCGATTGCTTTTATATCTCTTTTTGCGATAAGTTTCATTAGTCGTTACGGAACCAAAAAATCTTTAATTTTCTCTATGCTTCTGGTAGGATTTTGTTCTGTTATTTTGCCATTTGTGGAAGTTTTTTGGTTTTACAAAGTATGGTTTGCTATTATAGGTATCTGCTTTGCCATTGGAAAAATTTGTGTTTATGGCATAATACGGAATAACTTTCTTGAAGAAAAAGAGATGGCTAAAACAATGAACAGTGTTGAAGCATCTTACATGGTAGGAATTTTCGCAGTCAACATGGGTTTCGGTTTGCTAATTTCCAGTCGTTTTGGTGATTTTTGGAAATTTGGATTTTCAGTTATTGCTGCTCTTTCTTTTTTTACAGCATATTTGTTTTCTATTGCTAAAATTAAAGAACCTTTAAAGGTAAAAAGCAAATTAATTCCCAATCTTTCAGGATTTGGAAACATGACAATTATTCTTTTTATTGCTGTCATTTTCTTTATTGTTTTTACCGAAAGAAGTTTCAATTCTTGGCTTCCTGCTTTTTATAAAGACCATCTTAAAGTGGACTCTTTTTTTGCATTACAGTCTACATCATTTCTGGCTGTTTTTTCTTACATCGGTAGGATAATCACTTCAAAAGTTATTCATAGATTTCCTTTAGAAAAATATTTTACGGCGTGTGTTATAGGTATTATCGCTGTTCTGTTAACGATTTCTTACATACAATTCAACTTTCCTGAAAATTCTGGAGTTTTGGTGTATATTTTTCCGCTAATCGGATTGTTTTTAGCACCGCTGTATCCTATTGTCAATTCAAAAATGATGGCAAAAATAGATAAGGATAAAATAAATACTTTTACTTCTCTTATCGTCATATTTTCTTCATTAGGAAGTGCTTTCAGCTCAATGATTATCGCAATATTATTTGAAGATAAAATTTTAAATTTCTATTCTTTATACGTTCTTTTAGCTGTCTTGATTATTTTGATTTTTTCTGTAATTTATTTCAGAGTAAGTAAAGAGAAGAATTAAGAAAAATTCTCGAATGGTATGAAGATATTTTCGTAAAAAAGAGAGATTCGTAAACTTTTTTTTTCAGCATTGTGAAAAAATCTTATTTTTAGAAAAATTAAATTTCATGTCTTACTATCCGCTCACAAGCATTCCGGATTATTTCGGAATTGATGCTTTACTAACCGAAGAACACAAGCTTATCCGCCAGTCTGTAAGAGACTGGGTAGAAAGTTTTGTGATGCCAAAAATTGATGAAGCAGCTCAAAATCATACAGATTTACCAAATCTCATGAAAGAATTGGGGAAAATAGGTGCTCTTGGCCCTTATATTCCGGAAGAATATGGAGGAGCAGGTTTAGATCAAATTTCTTACGGATTAATTATGCAGGAGTTGGAAAGAGGAGATTCTGCCGTACGTTCTGCTGCTTCTGTACAGAGTTCTTTGGTGATGTTTCCTATTCATGAATTCGGTTCTGAAGAACAGAAAAGAAAATACCTTCCCCAACTCGCATCGGGAGAAATGATCGGTTCTTTTGGTCTTACAGAACCTAATCACGGTTCAGATCCCGGATCTATGGAAACTTATTTTAAAGATATGGGAGACCACTATCTTCTGAATGGGGCTAAAATGTGGATTACCAATGCACCGCTGTGCAATATTGCTGTAGTTTGGGCTAAAAATGAAGAAGGAAAAGTTCAGGGACTTATTGTGGAAAGAGGAATGGAGGGTTTTACGACTCCCGAAACACACAATAAATGGAGTTTGAGAGCTTCCAAAACCGGTGAATTGGTGTTTAATGACGTTAAAGTTCCTAAAGAAAATCTTCTTCCGGGAGTTACGGGATTAAAAGGTCCTTTATCGTGTTTAAATTCTGCTAGATATGGCATTTCCTGGGGAGTAATTGGTGCAGCAATCGACTGTTATTGCACTGCGGTACAATATTCTAAAGAAAGAAAGCAATTTGGAAAACCCATCGGATCTTTTCAGCTACAACAGAAAAAACTTGCCGAATTTTTAACTGAAATCACCAAAGCGCAATTACTTTGTTTACAATTGGGTACGTTAAAAAACAATCATAAAGCTACTCCTGCTCAGATTTCTATGGCGAAAAGGAATAATGTGAAAATGGCAATCGATATTGCAAGAGAATCCCGACAAATTTTAGGCGGAATGGGTATTATGGGAGAATTTCCAATGATGCGTCATGCTGCCAATTTAGAATCTGTAATCACTTACGAAGGAACTCATGATGTACACCTTCTGATTACTGGTCTCGATATTACAGGCTTTAATGCTTTCTAAATAAAAATAAAGTCCGTTTCAAATATTTAGAAACGGACTTGTTTATTGTAAAAATTCAGTAAATAAATTATCGAATTTTTAATTTTTTAATTATAACTGTAAGTTTTAATGTTTTCAACAAAATTAATATCAGGATTCAAAATCTCAAGAATAATATTTTTAATGGAAACCATTGCATTGTCTAGATTTCCCTGAGCAAATTCTAACGAAACAACTCCTTTTTTAGCATCTGCAAAACTCCATATTCCTGTTTCTATGGGATAACCCCAAAATTCTGGTAAACTCTGCACCACAAACTGATAAAGACAAAGCTGCATTGCCTGTTTTCTATCGCTGTTCTGAAAATAATCTTCCTGATTAAGTTCGTCTATTTTTACCGTAAGATTTTTTGTTTTTGCAGTTTTGTAATCTATAATTCTTATGGTACCGTTCAGTTTGTCTATTCTGTCGATAAAACCATAGAAAGAAACTTTATCCGATTGGTCTTCATTCAGATGAAAATTTACATTTTCGAAACGTTTTTCAATATCAATAATTTCAAGTGTATTACCCGATTTTAAGAGTTCTAAATCATAATTCAGAATATTGGCAATTACTTTTTTTGCAATTGCTTTGTGAATGAAATTCATTCCTTTATCATAAAATTCCGGCTGATGTTTTAGTTTCTCAATCCCTAAATCTATGAAATCATCTATTTGTTGAATTGAATCCTGTAAATCTTTAATTTTTAAAACTTTACCTTTTAATACTTCATAAATTTCTTGAAGGCTATAATGAACCAGATTTCCATAATTTCTTATGGATAATTCTTCTTCAATTTCATCGGTTTCAGATGTATTAAGAACTTTAGAGAGATAGAAATCTATTGGATTGTAGAGATAGCTTGTAAGATGCGAAGCAGAAACTTTTTCTTTCCATTTCAAAAGCTGTTGTTGTACAATTTCTGTTTTATTAATTTCAACAGGATTATTGATGATTGGTTCTGAAGAATTTTCAACAATAATATGTTCGATATGATGATTGCTCTCCATTTCCATCTGAGTAATAAACCTACTCTTTTCACCCGTATTAACGCCGGAACTTAGTGCATTAAAAAGTAAATGTACATTTTTAGCATCTTGTATCAGTCGGTAAAAATGGTATGCATAAATACTGTCGTTTTCTAAAAAAGTATGCAGATCAAAATGTTTTCTTATATCAAAAGGAATATAAGTATTCTGAGAATTTCCTAAAGGCAATTTTCCTTCATTTACAGATAAAAGAATCACATTTTCGAAATTAAGCAAACGGGTTTCCAAAAGTCCCATTAACTGTAAGCCTTTCAAAGGTTCACCAATAAAATCTATACTTTCTGAATTAATATGTTGATTGATAAGTATTTCTAATGTTTCCATTTTAATCTCGAATCCATAAGGCGAAATTTGATTTCTGATTAAGCGGAAAGCATTTTCGAAATGAGAAACATTTTCATATTGAATATCATCAAGCGGTAACCATTTGATTTTCTGACAGAAATTAATTAATTCATCCAAAAACCGGTATTCAGATTCTGCTTTCTGTAAAAGATTGAAATATGAAAGATTTCCCAGTAATTCCGTTAAAAGTTTCTGTGAGATATAGACAATATTTCTCTCCTCAATCTTAGATTTGAAAGAAGTGATGATAAGATCGTCCTGCTCAGATTTTGGAAGTTCTTCGAGTATCGGGAAAAGATCTCTGTAATAATAAGAAGTTTTATTTTTCTCCAGTTGCTTCTGAAGGTAAAAAAGCTGCTTAACGGCATTAGAAAATGACAGGTTTTTAAGCGGAAACCCCATTGTGATATTAAGATTTTCCACATTCTGCATTACATCTAAAGTTGCCGGAAGAAGATTTTCATCCAATAACACAACCGCGGTATTGGTGTATGTATTATTGTTGATGTTACTGAAAATTTCAGGTAAAATTTTGGTCTGCGTTACATTTCCTGAAACTTCATAGACTTTAATATTCTTAGGTTGATTGAAATCATCTTCAATCCACTGAAAACTTCGGCTGTCATTAAATTCTTTCCATAATTTGTGATTTCTCAGGAATTTTCCGGCTTCCTGTCTTTCATCATCAAAATAATAATGATCTGCCTGAAAAAAACACTGTGCTTTATTCCACTGCAAAAGATTTCTTACCAGTTTTTCTTCTACCGGTGTAAATGCATTGAAACCACAGAAAATAAAAGTATCGGTATTGTTTTTAGCAAAATTTTCTATTTTGTTTTTTGCCGTTTCATGAATCATTCCCGGACTTGCCCAGTTTTTCTCGTGCAGTTTCTTTTTTAATTCAGGGAGAAAAATATTCATGTTTCGCCAGAAATTCAGAAACTTTTTTCGGGGAACTTCATCTTCTCCTAAATCCTGAGCCCATTCTTTAATGCGTTCTTCATCGAACATATACTGCAAAACAGCTTCATCACTTTCAGAAAACTTCAGAATATCGTCCCAGTCTTTCTGCAAGGTAGGAAACCATTTAAGAAATTCAGAAAAATCATCATTTGGGATAAGATTCAGACTTTTATACACTTCAAATGCAAAAAGCCAAAGCGAAATACCATCTATAGCCTGTTGATCTACAATTTTTGTTATTAATTCCTCAATAGTATAAAACTCAGGAAGAAATCCCGAATATTGTCTGTCTTCCAAGATTTGTCGGATAAAAACAATAGGTCTTTTTCCCGGAAGAACGATGTTAAACTGCGATAAATCTTTATTTTGAAAGAGTAATTCGTCTATAATTTTATTTAAAAATTTCACAGCTTTTGGTAATTATTTAGTTTCTCTAAATCTTCCGAAATTTTCACGTTGTATTCAGACTGTTTTTCCTTATTCATACCGTGTTTTGTTTCCCGGTCGTATTCAGCCTGATAATTTTTATATTCAGAAGATATTTTAGAATAAATTGAGTTGAAATACTTTTTGAAATCTGGTGTATTCTTTATTTTTTCAGCTACTTCTTTGCGTAATTTTCTGGCATGAATTTCGGCGATATCGAAATGTTTTTGTTCGTGGATCAGTATATAATCGTTGATTCTTTTATCATCTTTCCAAGATTTATCTTCATTAAAAATGGTCTGAATATCAACTTTTACAGGAACTTTGAGATTGCTGGAAGTAATTACCAAATATTCCCAACCGCAATGGGTATAAGCAACAATATCTGGGTTGCCCAAATTATTTTTTATGCTTTTAAAATTTTCCCAGATCAATTTTCTATCGGGTTTCCATTCAATCTTTTGAGAAAGTAAAAAATTGAAACCCAACATACAGAAAAGCAAAAAATACTTCATTAATTTACAACGATATTTTTAGTAATCCAAGTATTATTACCGCTCCAAAATCTAAAAGTATACACTCCTTTTTTTTGTGGACTGAAATTAATTTGACTAGGAATTACCACAGGTTTCTTTACACAATCTCCAGTTCTGAAATATTGATAAGCAGTAACATCTCGTTGAATATCACTTGCGTAAATATAATCATACCCATAAAAACCCTGACATTTTGAAGAATAAGTAGAATATGTCCTGATACTTTGTACTGAAAAAACAGACATCGTATCACTTACAACCTTTACACTATCAATTTTAACTTTATCTACAGATTCTATAGTATCGTAATTCTCGTCATCTTTACAGGAAATTACAGATAAACAAAAAGCCGAAATTAATAACAAAATAGAAGATACGGTTTTCATGTCGGTAATAAGTTTTTGTTAATTTATAAATATAAAATAAATATATTATTTGCTAAATTACGAATTAAAATTACCTTTTGATAGATAAACAACTTTTTTTGTATCAAAAAAATCTTCTTCAAAATAATTTTTTAAATTGAAAATTTCGCATTTCAGCCCTGCAAGTTCTTCAGCCAAATCTCCACCTTTCAGATAGAGAACTCCGTTGTGTTTTGGGTTGAATTGTTCTTTTTCGAATTTACCTTTCAACCAACGCAAAAATTCCGGCATTTGGGTTACAGCTCTGCTCACCACAAAATGGAATTTATCTTTTACTTTTTCTGCTCTTCCATGTATAGCCTTTAGATTTTGTAATCCTATTCCTTCGCTTACTGCATTCACTACTGTAATTTTCTTACCGATAGAATCAATGAGTGTAAATTCTGTTTCTGGAAAAAGTATCGCCAAAGGAATCCCGGGAAATCCACCACCAGTTCCAATATCCAAAACTTTTGTTCCGGGTGCAAATTCCATTATTTTTGCAATTCCTAAAGAATGAAGAACATGCTTTTCGTATAATGAATCGGTATCTTTACGGGAGATTACATTAATTTTTTCATTCCACTCTTTATACAAGTCCTCCAATTTGGTAAACTGTTCAATTTGTTTTTCAGAAAGATCAGGGAAATATTTTAGAATTATTTTTATCGACATATAATGGTTATAAAAGGCAAAAATAAGGTTTTTATTAGCGTAACTCCAATTATGGATAACAGTTTTAAAGCAAAATTTTAAATTTGGGAATCATTTAACTGTATCTGAAATTCTTCGAAATATTTAGCAAGATGAATTCCGTCTGCAAGACCATGATGTGCTTCAATAGAAACAGGCATCATCTTTCTGTTATTTTTAATACTGAATTTACCAAAAGTAATTTTGGGAATACACTCTTTAGGATTAAAATTGGTTGGATGAAGTACATTTGTGAATGTGTTCCAAGGAATTGTAGTGTGTCTAATATGATTAAGAGGTAAAATATTATTACTGATTCCTAAACCTGAAGAATTCTGAACTCTTTGTATTTCATTCTGAAGATTCTCATTAAAAATTGTAAAATCAGGAGAATATTCAAAAAATGAAAATCCAAAAGTACCATCTTCTCTCCCAATAGTACTTCCAACATGAACTTCATCAAATACAATTAATTTATCATCCACAATTCTTAATTTCAATTCTTCAATGGTGTTAATGGCAGCCATAGATTTATATAAATAAACAGCGAAAAAGGAAAGGTTATTTTCTTTGGCTAAATTAAAGGCAATCGTACAGTCAACTTCCGTAGTAAATCCAAAATATGGACTTTTCATAGAAGAAAAAAATTCAAAATGTTCCTTTCTGTTCCATTTTTCTATATCGATTATTTTCATTAATTCATTTTTTTCAAATTTCTGAATAATTATTGATTCTTATCGCTGTTTACAATATTTTGGTCAGTTTTTTGAATAATCAGAACTATTAATTATCACGCTTTTGAAACTCATTACTTTCACCAATAAAGGTATCTATTGTCCGCAAGGAAAATTTTATATTGATCCTTGGCGTCCGGTTGACTTGGCGGTCATCACGCACGGACACGCCGACCACGCCCGCTGGGGAATGAAGAAATACCTTTGTCACCATTTTACCAAACCTATTTTACACAAAAGAATCAGCGAGGATATCGAATGTCAAAGTGTGGAATATGGTGAGATTGTTAATATCAATGGTGTCAAAGTATCCCTGCATCCGGCTGGGCATATTATTGGCTCTGCACAGATTAGGTTGGAGTATAAAGGCTATGTGAGCGTGGTTTCCGGCGATTATAAGGTTCAGGATGATGGTTTGAGTACACCTTTTGAAGTCGTGAAATGCAACAAGTTTGTAACAGAAAGTACTTTTGGCCTTCCTATTTACAATTGGCTGGAAGTGGATGATCTAAACAAAAAAATGCAAAACTGGGTTTTGCGAAACAAAGAAAACCAGAAAACGTCTGTTTTTATAGGTTATTCTTTAGGGAAAGCCCAAAGAATTATGAAAGCGGTTGAAGGCTTAGGCAACATTAATGTGCACTACTCTATCGGGAAACTCAACCAGGCTTTTGAAGAGGTTGGCATTGTGCTTCCCGAGTATGAAATTCCGGATTTCAGGGAAAGTGTGAAGCAGGTGGCAGGCGAAATTGTGATTGTACCGCCGGCTTTGCTGGATTCTAATGTTATTAAAAAAATCCCCAATCCTGCAACCGCTATTTGCTCCGGCTGGATGCAGGTTCGGGGGGCAAGACGCTGGCGCAGTGCCGATGCAGGTTTCCCAATGAGCGACCACGCCGATTGGAAAGGTCTTCTCCAAGCCATCAAGGCTACGGAAGCCGAAATCGTTCACGTGACGCACGGACAAACTGAAGTTTTTTCAAAATACCTCAACGAAATCGGTATTAAATCGGATGTTGTGGAAACACTTTACGGCGAAGATGAGGAGGATGAAAAGGAAAAAACAGCTATCGAGAATGAGTAATAATTAAACGCAAAGATTTAATTTATTAATGCTTTAATTTTAAGAAGAAAAGAATAAATCAACAAGTTGATTTGATGAAGGTTATGCTTAAGCTTGACAGCAAATTTTATTTGCCTTTGCAAACTTAAAATTATACGATAAATTAGAAAATCTTTGCGTTTAAAATATTTTTAAGATTTATAATAAACAATGAAGCATTTCGCTGAACTTATCAATGCGCTGGAAAGCACGAATAAAACGAATGCAAAAATCGATGCCATCGTTGATTATCTGGAGCGTGCGCCGGATGAAGACAAAGTGTGGTTTATCGCCCTATTTACAGGAAAAAGACCGAAGCGGAATGTGAATACCAACTTTATGAAAGATTGGGCATTGGAAATTACCCAATTGCCGTTTTGGCTATTTCAGGAAAGCTATTCTTCGGTAGGCGATTTGGGTGAAACCCTCTCGCTGATATTGCCGCCGCCTGAGGAACAAATCGATAAATCTTTGTCAGATTGGATGAAGGAAATTATTGGGCTGAAGAACAAAACAGAAGCGGAAAAGAAAGATTTTGTCCTGAATTCCTGGAATGGGCTCGACTATACCGAACGTTTGATTTTTAATAAATTACTGGGTGGCAGTTTTAGAATCGGGGTTTCCGACAAAACCTTGATCAATGCCCTGACCAAATTTTCCAATCAGGAATCCAGTGCTTTAACCCATAGTTTGATGGGAAAATGGGAACCAGAAACCACCTCTTTTCAATCGTTAATTTCGGCAGAACATATTAATCCGGACAATTCTAAACCCTATCCGTTTTGTCTGGCTTATCCCTTGGAAAAAGATTTGGATGATTTGGGGAAACCTGAAGAATGGCAAATCGAATACAAATGGGATGGCATCCGGGGCCAGATTATCCGCAGAAACAATGAAGTATTTATTTGGTCCCGAGGCGAAGAGCTGGTAACGGAGCAGTTTCCGGAAATCAAAGAGGTGGTGCAGAATATGAAAGGAAATTTCGTTCTGGATGGCGAAATACTCGCGGTGAAGGACCAGCAGGTTTTGAATTCTAATGAATTACAAAAGCGTCTTAACCGAAAAACTTTAACCAAAAAAATGTTGGCTGACATTCCGATTCAGGTCTTTGTCTATGACTTGCTGGAGCTGGAAGGCAATGATTTGCGTGAGAAGCCCATCTCGGCAAGACGTGCGATGCTGGAAGAATTATTACGTAATGAAAATCCTGAAAAGATCCGACTTTCCGAAGTTATTGAATTTGAAAACTGGGAAGACCTGGATCAAATCCGGGAAAATTCCAGAGCGCTCAACAGTGAAGGTTTGATGTTGAAACAGAAAAACTCACACTACCATTCCGGACGAAAAAAAGGCGATTGGTGGAAATGGAAAATCAATCCGTTAACGATAGATGCCGTCCTTATCTACGCCCAGAAAGGCAGCGGACGGCGAAGTGCCTATTACACAGATTACAGTTTTGCCGTAAAAAGCGGCGACAAACTGGTCACAATAGCCAAAGCCTATTCCGGATTGACGGACAAAGAAATAATGGAAGTCAGCAAGTTTGTGAATAAAAATGCGATTGAAAAATTTGGTCCGGTTCGAACTGTAAAACCCGAATTGGTTTTTGAGATTGCATTTGAAGGAATCGGATTCAGTAATCGACACAAAAGCGGTGTTGCATTGCGCTTCCCAAGGATCCTAAGATGGCGAAAAGATAAAACGGTGGATGAAATTGATGATTTGGAAGAGATTAAGAAATTGATACAATAAAAAATATAAACCGCAAAAGTCATAAAGCTAGAGTTTTAATGATTCTGATGGAAGTTCAAAAAGCAAGATTCTAAACTTTTTTGAACTTTTAAATAGCTAAATGTAAACTAAAAACTTTTATGCCTTTTGTGGTTAAAAAAACAATTTGAGTAACTTCGAAAATACCGACGGATTTAAAATCATCCAAAACTGGATGATGGAAAAATCAATTTCTCCTTTCAAATTTCAGATTGACACCTGGCAGAAATTCGGGAATGGTTATAGCGGAATGGTTGTCGCCCCGACGGGTTTTGGTAAAACATATTCCGTTTTTTTAGCTTTGATTTCAGACTTTTTGAATCATCCCGAAAAATACAAAACAGGGCTAAAAATGATCTGGATCACACCACTTCGTTCGCTTTCCAAAGATATCGCCAAAGCAATGCAGGAGGCGATTGACGAGATTGGGTTGGATTGGACTGTCGGCGTACGAAATGGAGACACAGACCCGAAAATACGTCAGCAGCAGGTCAAAAATATGCCGGATATTTTAGTAGCAACTCCAGAAAGCCTGCACTTGCTCCTCGGGCAAAAAAATCATCAGCGGTTCTTTAAAAATCTCCAATGTATAGTGATTGATGAATGGCACGAATTACTGGGATCCAAACGTGGCGTTATGATAGAATTGGGAATTTCCCGGCTCAGAACCTATGTCCCAAAAATGAAGATTTGGGGAATCACGGCAACGATTGGTAATCTGGATGAAGCGATGGAAGTTCTGATCCCGTACAATATCAAAAAAACGAAGGTTACTGCCAAAGAAAAAAAGAAAATCGATATCCTCTCGGTTTTTCCTGATGAGGTGGAACTGTTGCCTTGGGCTGGGCATCTTGGCCATAAACTAGCCGATAAAGTTGTCCCGATTATTCTCAATTCCAATTCGACGATTGTTTTTACAAATACAAGGAGTCAGAGCGAAATGTGGTATCAATTATTGTTGAATGCTTATCCGGATTTTGCGGGTCAGATTGCCATCCACCATAGTTCGATAGACGCTCATCTTCGAATCTGGATTGAAGAAAATCTGAGTTTAGGAAAACTGAAAGCTGTGGTATCAACATCGTCGCTGGATTTGGGAATTGATTTCAAACCGGTAGATACCGTTATTCAAATCGGTTCGGCAAAAGGCGTTGCGCGATTTTTGCAGCGTGCAGGACGAAGCGGCCACTCCCCTTTTGAAACGTCGAAAATCTATTGTGTTCCCACGCATTCTTTAGAACTCATTGAAGTTTCTGCCCTGAAAGAAGCTGTTAAAGAGAATGTGATTGAGCCGCGGGAACCACAGGTTCTATGTTTTGATGTTTTGGTTCAGTTTGTAATGACTTTGGCTATTGGTGATGGTTTTTTTCCCGAAGTCCTCTATCTTCGCGTTAAAGAAACTTTCGCTTTTAGGGAGATGACGGCCGACGATTGGCAGAGCATTCTTGATTTCTTAACCATTGGCGGCAAAGCGCTGAAAAACTACGAAGAATATCATAAAGTGGTGATTGAAGATAATGGTTTATACAAGGTTACGTCCCGAAAAATTGCAATGCTGCACAGAATGAATATGGGTGTCATAGTGAGTGATGCGATGCTAAAAGTAAAATTTATTTCCGGCGGATACATTGGTATGGTTGAGGAGTATTTTATTTCGCGGCTGAAGAAAGATGAAAAATTTATTCTGGCAGGACGAGTTCTGGAAGTCGCCATGATAAAAGATATGACCGTCTATGTGAGAGCCTCAAAAGGTAAAGCATTTGCGCCGAGTTATTTGGGAGGAAGATTGCCGTTGAGCTCCAATCTAGGCCATTTCCTGAGAGAAAAACTATCCGGAGCATTGAACCCAAAAGCTTCCGAAAAAGAACTGCAATTCCTGCATCCGCTTCTGGTAAATCAGGAAGAGCGCTCCCATATTCCCAGAGAAGACGAATTTTTGGTAGAACTCATCAAAAACCGGGAAGGTTATCATCTGTTTATGTATCCGTTTGAAGGCCGTTTGGTGCACGAAGTGATGGCTGCGCTCATCGCCTACCGGATTTCAAAACTTGCTCCTATTTCTTTCTCAATGGCGATGAATGATTATGGTTTTGAATTGTTCAGTGATAAAGAAATCCCTTTGAATGAAGACAATTTGCATAAAATCCTAAGTAAGGAAAATCTGATGAATGATGTGATTTCCAGTATCAATGCGGCAGAAATGGCAAGAAGGAAATTCCGTGATATTGCGGTGATTTCCGGAATGGTGGTTCAAAATTTTCCGGGACAACAACGTTCCAACAAATCGCTTCAAAGTTCGGCAGGTTTGATCTTTAAAGTTTTGGAAGACCACGATCCGAATCATTTTTTGGTGAGACAGGCTTATACGGAGGTTTTCAATATGCAGTTGCAGGAACAAAGATTGGTAGAAGCGTTTAAAAGAATTGAAAAATCGAAAATTGTTTTGAAATTCGCTAATTCTTTTACTCCATTAAGTTTCCCTATAAAAGTCGACAGTTTGAGACAGACTTTAACGAGTGAAGATTTGGATGCGAGAATCCAGAAACTGATTCAGCAGGCGAAAAGAAATTGAGATAACTAGAATGAAAATAGTAACAAAAAATATAACGATTCAAAACGAAGTTTTCACTTTGACCAATCAACGGGCATTGTTTTGGAAGAAGGAAAAAGCTTTGATCCTCTCCGACCTACACATCGGAAAAACAGCTCATTTCCGTAAAAACGGCATTGCATTAGCCAATCAGATTATGAAAAATGATTTGGAGCGGTTATCTATTTTGATTGAATATTTCCAGCCTGACAAATTCATAGTTGTAGGAGATTTGCTTCACGCGGGTGACAACTCTGATGTAGACGAATTTTGCATATGGAAAAACCAATATAAAGATCTGGAATTCATCTTAGTTGAAGGCAATCACGACAGAATTTCAAAAAAACTGGAATCAAAATTATGCCTTAATTCCAAATCAACATCATTGGAGATTGATAACTTTACTTTCGTTCACGATTTTGAAAAAGAAAAATCAAAGTTCCAAATTACCGGACATATCCATCCTGGATTTGTCATTAAGTCTGTAGTTAAAAGAATAAAACTGCCTTGTTTTGTAGTGACAGACAATCAGCTGTTACTTCCCGCTTTCAGCGAATTTACAGGACTGGACACAAAAAACATCCCTAAGAAAGGAAAATTTTTTGTGTTTACAGATTCTGAAATCTATGAAGTTTAAAAATTTATAAGTTGTCGAACCATTTGTAAATATCAGTATCTGAAGAAATACCTAATTTTTTACGGATTCTATTTTTTCGATTTTGTATTGCTTTTGGTGTAACAAAAGTATAAATGGCGATTTCTTTTGTCGTTAATCTTAACTTTAGATAAATACAAAAAATAATTTCTGAATTTTGAAGATTTGCATTAATTTCAGTGAGTTTCAAAAAAAATTCAGGATATGTAGATTTAAATTTACTGAGAAGTCTGGGTGAGTTTTCTTTTGCTAGTCTTAAAATCTCTTCTTCTGGCATATTATGTATATTTCGTTGGTCTTACTATTGATTATTTATTGGTTAAAACATTTAAAATGAAAATCATGAAATTTTAAATAATTTATTAATAATCAATACTTTAAAATTTCGAAAAAAGGATTTCAATTAGTAGATGTTATACCTCAAAATTATTACTTAAAGAATAATTATTTTATGATTCTAATCAATGTGGGATGTATTTCTATTGAGAAATCATCTTTTAAATTATTTAAATGGCAATTAACCAATTTAATTGTGAAATAAAAACGGATGTGGTACCTAAATGGTATCTCTTTAGAGAATTAGGCAAAAAATTATTTTCTAAGAAAGAATGTATGAAAAATGCTTTCTCGAAAGCTTTCTTCAAATAATTATTTCACTTAAATAGATGAATTAATATTAACTACTTTAAAATCAGTAATTTATTAATTTCACCTTTGAAGCAGCCTAAAATAAACTCTGTGTAATATTGTTGAGCCTCAAGAGAATGAGTTTTAGGGTGTAATTCCAGCTTTTTAGATAAGATAATTTCTCCTTTATAAGAAATTGAATAATGTGAGAAAATTCTAAAAGTTGAATTTCTAATAGGGTTTGCATAACCTGTAACCGCTATAGACCAATCTGTATTAAACAATTTGGCGACTCCAAGAGCCATTTGGTCTGCTATATTTTCCGAAACACAGTCGCATTCATTTGCTTCTTGTTCGTTTACATGAAGCAAATTTACTTTTTCATCAATCGTGTAAGTAGTGATTCCGCCTTTGTAAAACATTCCTGCGTTAGGCATCTGAGAAAACGTTAACTGCAGCAAACCCGAGGTAACACTTTCCGCAACAGAAATCGTTTCGTTACTGGTAATCAGCGATTCACTGATATAATTGAGTAGTTTTTCTTGAAATTCCATTGTGTGATTTGGTTTTGGTGATGAAATTGGGCTTCTAAAAATAAATTTTTCTTTCTTCAATTTTTATTAATCCTTTACTTTCCATTTTCTTTAAGGTTCTAATAATGGTTTCAACCCGCATACCCGTTAAATCCGCAATCTGCTGTCGGGTAAGTTGAATGTGGAAGGAATGACGATCTTTACAGTCTGCATAACTTTTAAGATAGTCGAAAAGTCCCGAAATTCGGGCTAAAGGGCTGTGTGATGCCATATTTTGCATCATTAAAACCTTATAATATAATCTGTAAGAAAGACATTCATTAATCTCTAAAGAAATTTTGGGGTTTTCTTTAATAAGATTGATGAAATTTTTTCTTTGTAGTCGTACTACTTTCGTTTTTTTTAGTGCTATTGCATTTAGAGGATATTTTTTATCAATAAATAACAGAGGTTCCCCGAAACTCTGACCTTCAGCTAATATATTATGTATAAATTCCTTTCCTTCTTCATTATAATTATTCAGCTTTACGACTCCTTCTAAAATTTGATAATAATATGCCGGAACATCTCCCTCCGAAAAAATTGTTTCTTTTTCCTGATAGATTTTTTCTTCTGCGCTGTAAGCTTTCAAAAGTTTTTCATCAATCTTCATGCAACTTATTGTTTTCATAATTATCTGGTTTTAGTTATCTTATTTCATTGCTCATAAACCGATTCACCAAAAGATGACCTTATTTGAGAATGATACATTTCAATATAAACACACATTTTGCGCCATAAATTATTGTCAATTAATATTATTCAAAAAAAATCATTCAAATTTCAGTAAAATTTATGGTAATTCTATAAAACTACAACTCATTGATAATAAAAATAATTATCTTTTAGCACTGTCTGTCTCCGGTTTTACCATGGATGAATCGCTTTTTATAGTGGTTAAAGTATCAGATTGATCAACAGAATTATTAACAGGTAAAGTATCTGCTGTTGTTATACTGTCTGATTTGATGGTTCTATCGTTATCGGTTGATTTACAACTCAAAAAAAATGATAACATGCCGATTGTTAGAATTAACTGTTTCATAATAATTTATTTGGTGATTTAAAATTTAGTGTTCATAACATTGAATAACGAATATACAGTTAACACATTATATATTTTATGATTGTAATCACAAATGGTTTTACCTATTATTTTACACTGATAATCATTTATTTAGATAAAATTATCAAACAAAAACATTAATCTTTATCTATGACACATTTTTGGTTAGATTTTTGAAGAGTCAAAAACAATATATTTTATTTCAACACCAAATTATTTTAATATGTCAACAGAAAATCTAAACAGCATAGAAGCTGTAAAAAAAATTAAAGAATTATCTGAGAAAGCAAAATTCTGCATGTTTTGTACCGAATTAGATACAGTTCCCATTAATACGAGACCAATGGGACTTCAAGAAACTGATGAAGAGGGAAACCTTTGGTTCATTAGTAGCGATACCAGCAATAAAAATTTTCACATAAAGGATGACGATAGGGTTCAGTTGCTTTTCATGAATAATTCAGATTCAGAATATCTTTCGGTTTTTGGTAATGCAACAATTTATAAAGATAGAGCTACCATTGAAGATAAGTGGTCGCCAATGGCAAATGCGTGGTTCGATGGTAAAGAAGATCCAAATATATCTATTATAAAAGTAGCTCCAAAAGATACGTATTATTGGGATACAAAAGCTGGTAAACTTGTAAGTCTTCTCAGCTTTGCTGCAGCTGCAATTAGCGGAACTAAAACCGATAATTCGGATGGTGTAGAAGGAAAAGCTACAGTCTGATTCCTTAAAAATTTTCTCTGTTAAACCCTAAAACAAAAATCATGATATTTGAAAGTGAGCCTAATCCTATTGCACACGAAACCAATTCTTCCAATACGGGAAATATTGGAAAAGTCTCTCAGGTTATAAGTTTTAGCGGAGAAAAATCTTTTATACTTAATTCTCTTCAAAGGATTAAAAACAGCAGTATCTGTGAACTGAAAAAGAAAATTTTAGATACTTTTATTTCAGAATATACTGCGAATTTCTCAGGTTATGTAGAAAATGATTTTTACAATATGGAGAAGGAGAATTACAAAGTTTCCCCTTCTTATGCGAAAAGTTCGTTCGAAAAAGTAATAAGAGATCAGGAATATCTTCATAAAATTATCACTACACTTAATCTTGAATAAAATTTTGTGTAGTGATAATATTTAATCTGCAACAAAGTTTTTCTTTGCAAGTTCTTTTCTCACTCTGCTAAGACTTTCTGGTGTTATACCCAAGTAGGAAGCGATCATCCACTGAGGAACACGCAACATGATATCAGGGTACATTTTTATAAATTTAAGATATCTTTCTTCAGCAGTTTCTCCTAACAGAGAATTTATCCTGTCCTGAAGGCTTTTAACATGCTTTTGCAGAAGCAAATCATTTCTTTCTATACTGTTAGGAAACTCTTCCAACAGTCTTTTGAAAAAATCGTGTTCTAAAAACAAAACCTCAGAATCTTCTACAGCTTCAATGTAATAATTAGATTTATCGCTGAAATAAAGACTGGTTCTGTCGCCAATAAGCCAATTCTCTGGTGCAAACTGTATGATGTGCTCTTTACCGTTTTTATCAATAGAATACATTCTTAACAAACCTTTTTCAACAAAAAAAGTGTACTTGCAGACTTCTCCTGCCTGTAAAAGAAACTCGTGTTTTAAGATTTTCTTTGAAGAATATTGCAAAGAACACATATTGAGTTTTTCAGCAGGAACTTCAAAGACATTGGATAAATAATTTTGAATATTTTTCATGACAGAATTTGGCTTAGCGATATATTATTGTGTGAAGCATGGTTTACCACTACTCCATTTTCAATGACCAAAAATTGTGGACTTTCGTGACGAACGCCAAAATCCTCTGCTATTTTATTAGATATAGGTCGATATGCCAATAAATCAAGATAATACAGATATTCTACAACCTCTTTATTTTCAGACTGTTTTATTTCTTTTTCAAAATTACGGAGTACCGTTTTGCTGATAAAACAACTCGTAGAATGTTTAAAAATTCCTATTTTATGACGTTGAGAATTATCAATAGCTTTCATTAAATCTTCTTCAGATTCTATAGAATTCCATTGGCGTTTTTCTTCCAGTTCGTCATTTTTTCCACCAAATATTTTATCAAAAAAACTCATACTTTAAATTGTTTTAGATGATGATCCAGATGTTTATACTCTAAAAATCCCCAGTCTTTTTCCCGCATTCTACCGAAAAGTTCATGTTTTAGCGGTAACTGATGATTTAGGTATGCATTTTTGTATTCATCCAGTCTTAGGAGCAGATTATTTCTTGTTTGCTCAAAGTCACAGTCAAAATTAACAATAACTTTTTTAAATGTAGGCATATTTCGCGGAATTCCATTATTGAAAGCAGAAATTTCGTATTTCGTTACAACTCCAACAATACGAAAAAGCCAAAATACAGACGGAATTTTTAAGCTGCCCAATGCAATCTGTAAAATTTTATCACAATGAAGCATCATCTGAGCAACATTCATCTTTCCCCATTTATTTTGAGATTTAATAGACAGTTGCAGAATTCGACGCTGTATTTCTTCGAAATCTTCTTCGTTATGCAAACTTTTATATGGCATTTATAACAGAATGTTTTTCTTTATTTTATTAATTAATGCAAGGACTAAAACAGAGTCATCATCATTTAAATAATATAGTAGTTTGTTGATATTCTGATTGTTTAATGAAAAAATAACAAAGTAATGATAATAAGTTTTACTGATAAATCATCATAAGAAATTTTATATTTTGAAAACTCTATACAATCAATCTTAAAGTGAATATCTGCCAAAATAAAACTTTCATTTTGTTTTAGTTTCAGATAATAAGAATTAACTTTTTCATCAAAGAAATTTACCCAAAGCTCGTTAACAATTTCATTAAAAAGTTTGTTTTTTTGTTCCAGTTTTCTGCCATAAAAAATTTTAAAATTTATTTTAAGCTCTCTTCCATAATAATCTTTTATGAAAATTAAATATTCTCTTCCAATGTAAAATTTAATTCCTTTAATAAAACGAATGCCATAACGAATTCCTGAAATATTTTCGCGAGGTAAAATTGTATAAAGATCTTGTATGTTATCTTTATTTTCAAATCGGATGCTATCTTTATGAATACTCAGCAATCGCTTTCGTTGGTCGAACAGACTTCTAATAATTATAAAATCTTTCATAAATGCCGATTTGTCCGAATTTAATTTTATGGACAAGTTTTTGAAGGTTAATTTTGGTAAATTTAATTAATAATTCTATCTTTTCTCTATGAAAAAAGCCCTTATTATCGTCGATGTACAGAATGACTTCTGTGAAGGTGGTGCATTAGCCGTTCCTGAAGCCAATTCTATTATTCCATATATTAATCTTTTGATGCAGAAAAACCAGTACGACCAGATTGTTCTTACTCAAGACTGGCATCCGGCAAATCATAAAAGTTTTGCAAGCAATAATAACCGTAAAGTAGGAGAAAGCATCATTCTGAATGGTGTTCCTCAGTTTATGTGGCCAGATCATTGTGTTGAAGGTACTTTTGGTGCAGAATTCCACAAGGATCTGAATCGTGATAAAGTTACCCACATCATTCAAAAAGGTAAAAATACGGAGATTGACAGCTATAGTGGTTTTCAGGACAATAACCATTTTATGAAGACAGGATTAGATGATTTCTTAAAATACCACGAAATTCAACTGTTGGAAATTGTTGGTCTAGCTTTAGATTATTGCGTGAAATTTACTGCTTTGGATGCTGTTTCTAACGGATATATTACTTGTGTGCATTTTAACGGAACAAAAGCTGTTAACGTAAAACCTGATAATGGTAAAGACGCCATCTATGAAATGGTTCAGAAAGGTGTAACCGTTTTGGGCTAAAATAAAATTAAGATTCATATAAAGCAAAAAAAGCAGTTTTACGAATGGTAAAACTGCTTTTTTAATTGTTGAAATCTAAAAATATTAAAGCATTTTCAAATTATTTACTTCAAGTTCGGTGAGAATTCTCCAATGTCCTCTTTTAATATTTTTCTTGGTAAGACCAGCAAACATTACACGGTCTAATGCTTCAACTTCATAGCCTAATCTTTGGAATATTCTTCGGATAACACGGTTCCAACCAATATGAATTTCAATACCGATTTCAGTTTTTGGTTTTCCTTCAATGAAAGAAATCTGGTCTACCACTGCAACACCTTCATCCAAACGAATTCCTTCTGCAATTAACTTCATATCTTCATGAGTTAATTTTTTATCCAAAGTTACATGGTAAATTTTCTTGGCATCAAAAGACGGATGGGTAAGTTTTTTCGTCATGTGCCCGTCATTCGTTAAAAGGATAACTCCAGTTGTAGAACGATCTAGCCTTCCCACGGGAAAAAGACGGTAAGGTGAAGCATTGGCAACAAGATCTATCACCGTTTTTCTTGCTTTGTCATCTTTCGTTGTAGAAATATAACCCTTAGGCTTGTTAAGAAGTACATAAACAGGTTTTTCGGGCGTAATGCTTTGTCCGTCGAAAACCACTTTATCAGTTTTCTGAACCTGATAACCCATTTCTGTTACCACTTTTCCGTTAACTTCTACCAATCCCTGAGTAATAAGTTCATCTGCCTCTCTCCTGCTGCATATCCCTGAATTGGCAATATACTTATTAAGACGGATTGAATCTTTATGAACATCTTTCTCAACTTTTTTGAATCTTCTTTGCTGAACAAATGATCTGGCTTTATCACCATCTTTTTCTTCTGCTGCATTGGGTCTTCTGCCATATTTCAGACTACCTCTTTCATATTTATTTCTTGTATCGAAATTTTTGGCACCACCTCTTTTAGGGCTGAAAGATTTCTTTTCTTCTCCCGCATTGGTAATATATGGCTCTTTTTCGATTTTCGAATATTTTTTTTCCATTCTCGCCTCATAGCTTGTATCACTTCTTCTAGAATCAGAATTACGTTCTCCTGCTTTCGGGAAAGGTTTTTTGAAAGGTTTTGAACCGGAATTTCCGGATTTGGAAGCGCGAGAATCATCAGAATTATTTCTAGTTGAACTTCTTGGTCTTTTGGGTTTTCCTGAATTGTTGTCTCTGCTCATGCTAAATATTTCTGCAAAGATACTATATTTAATAACGAGTTAAAAATTAGAATCATAACTTTGTACTGCTTTTATAATACAAACCTAAATAATCATCATAATGATCACCATATTAGACCATAGTTTTTCTCAGCTTAATCAGTTTATTTCTGAAAAATCTTTCAGTAAAATTTTTATTTTGGTTGACGAAAATACCCATGAATACTGCGTTCCACTATTTTTGGCAAATCTGGAAACAGAAATCAGTTTCGAGATCCTGGAAATTGAGCCGGGAGAAGAAATGAAAAATATCCAGACAGCCAACCAGCTTTGGGAAATTCTTACCGAAATGCATGCAGACAGAAAAGCTTTGCTCATTAATCTGGGAGGAGGAGTTATTACAGATATGGGAGGTTTTGTAGCGTCTACCTATAAAAGAGGAATTCAGTTTATTAATATTCCCACTACTCTTTTGTCGATGTGCGATGCGTCTATCGGCGGTAAAACAGGAATTGATCTCATGAATTATAAAAATATGGTAGGAACTTTTGCTTTTCCGGAGCAAATTTATTTCTATCCAAAATTTTTAGAAACACTTCCTGTCAAAGAATTAAAAAGTGGTTTTGCAGAAATGTTGAAGCATGGCTTAATTGCCGATAAATTGCATTGGGAAGAATTAATTCAAATTCAAAGCTTGGATGCTTTGGGAATTGAAAAATTTATTCCTAATTCTATGAATATAAAGCAGGAAATTGTGAATGCCGATTGTTTTGAAAAAAATATTAGAAAGACGCTCAACTTCGGACATACCATTGGTCATGCAATAGAAAGTCTTTGCCTTGAAGACGGAAAGCCAATTCTCCATGGTGAAGCAGTAGCATTGGGAATGATTTGCGAAACGCATCTTGCTTATCTGGAAAATCTTATTGATGAAAAAACGTCAGAATTAGTAATTCATCACATTCAGAGATATTTTTCCTTCTTAGATATGAGTTCTTATGAAGATTCTAAAATTTTCGATTTGCTGCTGAACGATAAAAAAAATGTAGATGAAAAAATAAACTTTTCTTTAATTACTGATATTGGATCTTGTGCATTCGACTATCAATGCAGTACAGAAAATATTACAAAAGCCCTTAATTTTTACCGAAAATTGAGTGAATATTAATTCAAAAAAATAAAAATTGTTAAAATTAATATTTAATACATAATAAATTAATAGTTTGATTTTCAGATAAATAAAAAATCATCAATTCGTTGAGAGTTGATGATTTTTCATTTTAACCAATAATTTTTCGTTTTGGCAAACAATTTGAAAGATACCACCCGTCCAATAATAAAAGTTGGGTAGTAAAATTTAAAATTAGAATTAGTAAAATATTAAAAATTTAAGTTATGAAAAAGTTAATTTTAGGAATCGCAGTTTTGTCAACTTCTTTGGCATTTGCTCAGACAACTACTCCAAAATCGTCATCTTCGGATGTTAGATTTGGTATAAAAGCTGGTATGAACGTTTCTTCTTTATCTAAAGATGCTGGTTTGGAAGATCAAAAATCTAAAATAGGATTTAATGCAGGTGTTTTTGCAACAATTCCTGTAGCTGAGTCTTTCAGCATTCAACCGGAAGTTTTATATAACCAGTTAGGTGCTAAAGTGGATAGCAAAAATGAATATACATTAGCAGGAATCACAACAAAAAATGTTGAGTCTTATTCAACTAAATTTGATTATATCTCTGTACCAGTAATGTTCCAGTATAATTTTGTCCCTAATTTTTATGTAGAAGCTGGTCCGGAATTTGGATTCATGATTTCTGCAAAAAACAAAGGTGACAGAACAACTACTGTTACTAACGGAACGAACGTATCTACAAGTACAGCAAGTTATACCGAAAACATCAACAAAGATAATTTAAGTACTTTCAACTTCGGAATTGGTCTTGGTGCAGGTTATTATTTCACAGATAATCTTGGGATTACTGCAAGATATACTGCTGGTGTAACAGATGTGGCAAAAAACAGACCTAACGGTTCGGATGCTATTAGAAACAACAACTTTCAAGTTGGTTTAGCATACAAATTCTAAGAAACTGAAAATCTAATAAACAATTTTGATTTCAATAAAAGGTCAGCTCTATTTCTGGAGCTGACCTTTACTTTTATTTCTTTTTTTAATCCCATGCTTAGCATATAAAAAAGCGGATTTTAATCTAAAATAATTCGTGTTATGCCCCTATTGGCAAGCACTTTGCAAAATAACAGTACCTGTATGAAGTATCAGGTATTAAAACAAAAGTAAAATTTAATTTTAAAATTATGAAGAAGTTATTTCTAGGAATGGCATTAGCTGCCACATCGTTGGTATATGCACAGGAAGTAAAACCAGAACCAGCTCCAGCTCCTATTTCTCCAATGAAGGTAAAAGAACCGGTAAGATTCGGTATTAAAGGAGCGGCTACCGCTTCACAGTTCAGTGAACAAAAATTAGCTGCCAAAAATCAGAAAATAGGTTTTAATGCAGGTATATTTGTGAATGTACCATTATCAGAAAAATTTGCATTACAACCAGAGGTTTTATACAACCAAATGGGTGCTAAAAGTGTTGTTTCAGATAATGAAGTAAGTAATGGCTCTACTACAGTAAGAACGAAACGGGATTATACAACAACTCTTAATTATATCTCTGTACCTTTAATGCTTCAGATGAAACCAGCACATAATTTTTATGTTGAAGCTGGACCAGAATTCAGTTATTTTCTGGATGGAAAATACAAAGGTGAAACTACAACATCAACCACCGTTTCAGGTACAACAACTACACAAACTTTATCTGCTTCAGAAAGCATCAACAAAGATGATATCAAGAAATTTAATGTAGGTTTGGGAGTAGGTATTGGATATTATTTCACTCCTAATTTAGGAATTAATGCAAGATATGTAAACAGCTTAACGCACATTTACAACAATTCTGATGCTGTAACCGATGCTCAGAAAAACATCAATACTAACAGAGTATTTCAGTTAGGATTAAACTATAAATTCTAAACAAATCTTAATTTCAATAGAAAGGTCAGGCTTTATAATGAAGCCTGACCATTTATTTTAAATGGGGAGAATTTAATTAAACAATTCTACTTCTTCTCCTTTTTCTACAGGATATTTTTCTGTAAAACAGCCAAAACAGTGGTTAGAAGAACCCAAAATTTCTTTTAGACTTTCAACGCTCAAAAATTCTAAAGAATCTACTCCTAAATAATTTCTAAGCTCTTCAATAGACATGTTGGCAGAAATTAAATCATCTTTTGAAGGAGTGTCTATTCCTAAATAACATGGTGCAATAATTGGCGGAGAAACACTTCGGAAGTGAATTTCTTTTACGCCGGCATCTTTAAGAATTTTCACCAATCGTTTAGAAGTTGTACCACGCACAATAGAATCATCAATAATAACAACTCTTTTACCTTTAATTTCAGAAATAATTGGATTGAGTTTCAGGTTTACTACCCTTTCTCTCATTTCCTGGGTTGGAACAATAAAACTTCTACCTATGTATCTGTTCTTAATTAAAACCGGACGGAACGGAATACCCGAAGCTTTAGAAAAACCAATAGCAGCCGGAACTCCCGAATCGGGAACACCAATCACCACATCGGCTTCCAATGGAGCCTGTTCCCAGATTTTCTCTCCAGATTTTTCTCTTATTTCATACACGTTGATATTTTCTAAGGAAGAATCGGGTCTTGCAAAATAAATATATTCAAAAGAGCATATTCTCTGTTTACCTTTTTCTTCATCTACCATGTAAGAATGAAGTTTTCCCGGTTCATTTTCATTGGTGTAAATAATTTCTCCCGGCAATATATCGCGAACATATTGTGCACCCACGGCATCTAAAGCCACAGATTCTGAAGCAACAACATAAGAATTCTCATTAATTGCTCCTAAAACCAAAGGTCTGATTCCGTTAAAATCCCGAAATGCGAAGAATTTGTTTCTCGTCATTCCTACCACAGAATAGGCACCTTCAATTTTTTCCATTGTTGCTTTAATTGCGGAACGAAGGCCAAGATCAAGATTTTTTTGAATTAATCTTAAAATAACTTCAGAATCGGAAGTAGCCCGGAATACCACTCCTTCTGCTTCTAATTCTTTTTTCAGCTCTTTGGCATTGGTAAGATTCCCATTATGTGCAATGGAAAGTATAATCTGGTCGTATTCATTTTTGGCGAAAAATGGCTGAAAATTATACTTCTTTTTGTCTCCTGCAGTGGTATAACGTGTATGTCCGATTGCAGAATTTCCCATAAAAGTTTCCGGATCTGAGATCTCTTTGTAAACATCTAAAACCAAACCTTCATCTTTCATGTTGGTAATTTTACCGTTTTTAAGAACGGAAATACCACATGCTTCTTGACCTCTGTGCTGCAATGCAAAAAGCCCGAACTGAGAAAGAGAAAACGTATCCAAATCGTCGTCCGAATACATACCAAATATTCCGCATTCTTCGTTAGGTGCGTCTAATCTTTCTTCCTCCTGCGTTCTGAAAAGATTTCTTCCGTAGGTTTGGGTTTCAAATTGTTTTAAATATTCACTTTTATGAATGTCTAAACTTTTCATTTCTATTTTTTCTATTGATGCTAGAAGTCAGATATCAGATCTTAGTCTAAAAACTAACTTCAGTTTTATTTTGTTAAATAACAAATCATTTTCAGAGCTAAAAATCTAGCATCTGATGCCTGACATTTGAAATCTTACTTATTAAGTACAGCTTTCAATCTATTGTATATCTCAACATAAGCTTCAGTAACTTCGCCAAGATCTCTTCTGAATCTGTCTTTATCCAGCTTCTTCATGGTATCTTTATCCCAAAGTCTGCAAGTATCAGGAGAAATTTCGTCTGCAAGGATAATTTCACCGTCAGCAGTTTTTCCTAATTCAATTTTGAAGTCAACCAAGATGATGTTCATTTTGTCGAAAAGATCAATCAGGATTTCATTGATATCAGAAGTTAATTCATACATTTCATCGAGTTCTTCATACGTTGCAGCTCCTAAAAAAACTGCGTGATGATCGTTAATAAGCGGATCTCCCAATTCGTCTTTTTTGTAGCAGATATCGAAAATGGTTACAGGAGATTTAATTCCTTCTTCCACTCCTAATCTCTGTGCCATACTTCCTGCAGAATAATTTCTTACTACCATTTCCAAAGGAATAATAGAAACTTTCTTTACCAATTGCTCTCTCTCGTTCAATTGTTTAATGAAATGAGTCTTAATCCCTTTTTCATTCAAATATTCAAAAATAAGAGTGGTAATAGCGTTGTTCATTTCGCCTTTTAAATCTACAGATCCTCTTTTCTGAGCATTAAATGCAGTAGCATCATCTTTAAAACGTACTACAACTTCATTAGGATTATCGGTAGCAAAAACTTGTTTCGCTTTACCTTCGTACAACATTTCTTTCTTTTCCATTTTATAAAATTACTTTTTTAGTTAGATTTATATTTTAATTAAAATTCCAGTTAAAATTGCCATTCCGAAACTTAATAAAGTCCCGATTAATACATATTCTGTAAGTTTTCTCTGTTTTGCCTGTGCCAAGTCGCTGAATCTGAAAACAGATTTCGCAGCAATCATAAAACCTACTCCTTCCCAATGGTTTACAGTTATGAAGGTAAAAACCATTAATCGCTCTAAGATTCCAATATATTTTCCTGCATTCGAGAGAGATTCATTCTGATTATTTCCCTCTTCTTCTGTTACGGGAGTCCAGGATGATAATAATATCTTTATAAAAATTGATGCAGGTGTTGTTAAAAATATAACAGCCATCAAAATTTTTAAATAATTCTGATTTTTAAATACTTCAAGATTAAATTCCTTAAAATAAAAAGAAAACAAAGCAATCACCAAAAGGTGTAATGCCTGATCGATAAAAAACCAGTTTTTTTTGGTTTCAGCAGTTTGAAATTTCAATTTACAGACATCTATAATGAAATGCGAAATTCCCACTCCAACAGCAACCCACCAAAGTTCAAGATTCCAAAGGAAAATAAAACTCAGAATAGTGTGAATGAGTACATGAAAGTATAAATATTTGCTTTTCAGAATTTTACTTTCTTTATCTGCAACCCAAGCGTTTGGCTGAAGAATAAAATCTCCAATTAAATGTGCTGATATGAGTTGTGCGAAAATCATTTTTTAAAGTTCTGAAATTTTCTTTTTAAAATACTGATTGGTTTCTACGATAAGTTCGTAATTAGCACGTTTCAGCCTTTGGCTTACAGAAGATTGCGAAATATTGAATTTTTTTGCCAAATCTTCCTGTGTACTGTTGGGATTCATAATCATTTCGTGGATGATTTCTGAGGTAGCCATTGTCCAGTTATCAAAGTCTTTTGAGGCCCATTTCAGAAGGATATTCAGATCGCGGTCTACAGAATCGTTGGATGTTTTTATAGAAACGGTATGTCCGTCACTTTTCAAGTCATTGAGTAATCTTCCTGAATTTACATAAGCAGATCCGTTAGATTCGGTGATTTTTTCGGAAGAAAAATTTTCGTCTCCGATACCAATGGCAATTCTAACGTCTAAATTTTCCTGACTTTTTATTAATGATTTTATGGCTAAAAAACACCAAAAAACATCATCTATCTTGCATTTCAGCTGAAATTCGTCTCCTCTGTAAATTTCCCATACTTTTGGTGCACTTCCCCATTTTTCAAGAAGATTTTTAAGTCTGGTAATCCATACTTCTGTAGCAGAATGCTGTGAATTGATAATATCTCCGGTAATAACGGCAATCATTCTGCAAATATAATCATTATAACTTATAAATAAAAACTATAAGTAAAAAACCTTATAAATAGTCATTATTATGTGTAAAGCTTATATCATGTAGCTCTATCAACAAAATATGGTGTATAAGTTGTGAATTTTAACATTAAGTTCATCAACCGTATAAAAAATATTGTCTACATTTACTCTGCAAAACAAATCCAAATGAAATTTACTTTTGCTTTTTTCGTACACGAAATTGCAATTAAGTTTAAAATAAAAATTTAAGCACAGCATCCTCGGCTGTGCTTTTTTGTTGTTGTCTAACTAAAAAATGAGATGTTTTTATCTACTGAGCCCGTTCCTAAAGAGCGGACTCTTTTATTTTTTCCACTGAATAAAAATATGATTTAAGAAGAAAAAAATTCACCAAAATGCCACAAAATACCTGAAGGATCGTGCACAAAACATTCTTTTCCCCAATCCATCATTCTAACAGGAGTTAATTTTACACCAGAATACTTTTCTGTTAAATTTAAGGAGACTAAATCGTTCCAAAATTTGTCTGTATCTTCAACTTCCACAAAAATCATAGTATTATCTAGATATTCTGAAATTAGAATACGACCTAATCTCGCACCGTCCATAAAGAGATAAAGATTGTTTTCTTTACAAAATTTTGAAAGATTTGTAAGTTCTTCTTTCGTGTAAATGGTTCCCAACTCGGTAGAATTAGAAATATAAACCAATTTTGGCATCACCTGATGCGGAATATTTTTATGACTTTCTAAAACTGGAATAATATCATTTGGGAAAAGTTTTCCTTCATTATTTTCAATCCCTAAAATCTTATGTCCAGTTGATTCAATCGCACCGGTTTCATTATTCATAATATGTCCAGCATTTGCAGAAATTACACATTGATAAGGTCTTAAAATAGAGGAAATAACAATTAAATTGGCTTGAGTTCCGCCGTAAACAAAATAAATTTCAGAATCTGGATTTTCTATTTTTTCACGTAGCATTTTTTTAGCTTCCAGAGAGTATTTATCTTCACCGTAACCCGGCTGCTGATCCAAATTATTCTGTACAAGAGATTCTAAAATCTGTGGATGACAACCCTCAGAATAATCGTTTTTAAAAGAAAATTTCATATTGCAAAATTATGAAATACCAACCAACTCTCCATAAATCTTAAAATAATTTGTTAGATTTGTAGTTATAAGTATCTAACATTTTGAAAGCAACACTTACAGAAGAAAACTATCTTAAAGCCTTATTTCATGTTGTAGACAGCGATGGAAAAGTAACCATTAACGAACTGAGTAAATTTCTCAGTGTTAAAATGCCCAGCGTGAACAATATGATGAAAAAATTTGCAGAAAAAAAATGGGTTATTTATGAAACTTATAAACCTCTTAAAGTTACAGAAAAAGGAAGAAGAGAAGCGGCTTTGGTTGTAAGAAAACACCGCTTAACAGAAATGTTTCTCGTAAAAAAAATGAATTTTGGTTGGGAAAATGTACATGAAATTGCCGAACAATTAGAGCATGTTCATTCTAAAATTTTCTTCGATAAAATGGATGAAATTTTAGATTTTCCGAAATTTGATCCTCACGGAGAGCCTATTCCCGACAAAGATGGAAATATTATTTCTCAGGATTTACAAAAATTAAGCAACTGCAAAGTAGGAGAATCCGTAATTTTCGCTTCCGTCACCCTTTCTGACGATGCTTTTCTCAATTATCTTACCGAAAGAAATCTACTTTTGAACAGCAAGATAAAAATTGTAAAGATTGAAGATTTCGATCAATCTATCACCATAGAAATATTAGGAAAAACTGAAATTTTAAGCAAAAAAGCAAGTGATAAAATTTTAGTAAAACATTAAAAAAAGCGGATTATTTAAAATCCACTTTTTGTTTATCTAAGATATTTCAAAATTTCTTCGTCTGTAGGTTTCACTTTACTTGGGAAACTGTCGATAAGTTTACCATTCTCATCGATTAAAAATTTAGTGAAGTTCCACTCTATTTTTGTATCTTTTACTCCATTAAGGCTTTTTTCGGTAAGAAATTTAAAAATTGGAGCCATGTCTTCACCTTTTACCGAAACTTTAGAAGCCAAAGGAAAAGTAACACCATAATTTTTCTGACAAAAAGCTCCGATTTCTATATTCGTTCCCGGTTCCTGACCGCCAAAATTATTGGCAGGAAAACCTATAACCACCAGTTTTCCTTCAAATTCTTTAGATAATTTTTCTAAATCTTCATACTGAGGAGTAAAACCACACTTTGAAGCCGTATTTACAATTAAGATTTTTCTGTCTTTAAAATCGGCAAAGTTTATTTTTTTACCTTCTTCAAGAGCATCTACGGTATAATCGTATATTGATTTTGACATCACTTTTTGGGTTTTTGTTTTGGAAACATCATTTTTTTTCTGAGCACAGCTGTTAAAAAATGCTGCAAGTGAAATAACTACTATAAAAAGCTTTTTCATAATTGAAAATTATTTATTTTATTAAAATTTGAAGCTATTGGCAGGAAATACTTTATTGATTTCTACTTTATTGAGTAGCATCACATAATCGCCGTCTTTTTTTGCACTGGAAGATTCTATCCTGAAAGGCATCATCAAATTCCCTACCTTTTTATAGTCTGAATACAACAAAGTTTCATCTTTTTTTATTTCCTTTAAAAGCATGAAAGATTTTGTGTCGAAATAATAATAATTTTTATTTACGTTTTTTGTAAGCTCAACTTTATGGCAGTAAATCTCTCCTACTTTTTCTTTTCCGAGATATTTGGCTTCAAAACCTTTGTTTTCCCAATCTATAAAATCGTTATCGAAGCTTTCGGGAACGTATTGTTTATATTCCTGAACTTTATTGGTCGCATAATTCATTGCATACCCTTTTGTTCCGTCATAACCTTCAATAGCCGTATCTTTTCCGCCCATTGTAATAACGGTTTTGGTTAAATTTGGTCTTTGCTGAAATATTTTTATTGGATATTCATCTTTAATTCCTAAAACTACTTTTCCCTGTAATAATACCGAATTTAATAACTTCCAATTCGTTAACCCTCCCGATAATTCAATGTTTTTATCTATAATATCTTTAGCAGTCTGTGCAAAAGTTAATTGTGAAATAATCAGGACAAAAACTAAAAGTAATTTCTTCATTAATTTTATTTATAATTCAAATATAAGGCTTTAAATAATCTACCCATGTATCAATCTAAAAATTTACAGATTATTCTGATATAATTTTTCTTGCTTTTTCCAAATCTTCGGGAGTATCTATTCCCACTCCAATAAAATTGGTTTCAATAAGCTTAATTTTCATTCCATACTCCAGATAACGGATACATTCTATTTTTTCTGAAATTTCCAAAGGTTTCATTTCCAGTTTAGAAAACTGTAGAAGTGCATGTTTTCTGAACGCATACACACCAATATGCTTAAAATAGGCAACATCATAAGAAATTTCTCTGTGAAAAGGGATAACCGAACGGCTAAAGTACAATGCAAAACCATTATTATCGGTAATCACTTTTACGTTGTTAGGATTTTCAATCTCTTCCTTTTCGTGGAGCCTGATTTTTAAAGAAGCTAAAGAAATTTCCTGATTATCGTCGGCTTTAAAAACTTCAATAAGTTGCTGAAGTGGTTCCAGTTTTAAAAACGGTTCATCTCCCTGAACATTGATAACGATGTCACAGTCGATATTCTGTACCGCTTCTGCAATACGGTCGCTTCCTGTTTCATGTTGACCGGTCATTACTGCTTTTCCTCCGTTATTTACAATTTCATTAAAAATAATTTCAGAATCTGTTGCTACAAAAACTTCATCAAAAAGACCCGTTTCCAAAACGTTTTGATAGGTTGTTGTAATAACTGTTTTTTCACCCAAAATCTGCATGAGCTTTGCCGGGAAACGGCTTGCTTCGTAACGAGCGGGAATTACAGCGATAATTTTCATGATTATAATGTAAGATATTAAAGTACAAACAGTGTAACAATTATGTAACTGTTACACTGTTGAATAACTTTGGTCTTTATTTTAAATTATTTAAAGCTTTCTCCAGTTTTGGTAACATGGCTTCAATTTCTTTAATATCTAAACCACCCACTGAAGCTCTGAACCAAGGTTCAGATTTCGCCTCACCAAATGCAGAAAACGGAACTAACGCAACACCTGCATCATTAATTAAGTAAAAAACTAGATCAGAAGAAGTTTCTATTGTACTTCCATCTGGTTTTGTCTTTCCAATATAATCTAATTTAATGGTAAGATATAAAGCTCCCATAGGTTGAATACTGTCAACAGAAAGTCCTTTTTCTTTCAAATCCTGAATTCCTTTATGAAGAACCTTCAAACTTGCTTCCAGTCTACCTTTAAACTCATTTACAAAAGCATTTACTTCATCTGGATTTTGATAATATTTTGCTGTAGCTTCCTGCTCTGGCTTTGGTGCCCAAGCTCCAACGTGCGTTAGAAGCGCTTTCATTTTATCAATAATATGTGATGGTCCAAATCCCCAACCCACTCGTACTCCCGTAGCTGCAAGACATTTGGAAATTCCATCAATATAGATTGTATATTCTTTCATTTCAGGGAAAAGAGAAACAGGATTAACGTGTTCTGCCCCAAAAGTAAGATTAGAATATATCTGATCGTACATTAAGTACAAAGGTTTTTCATCTTCACCTCTATTTTTATTTTCTTCTAAAATCAATTCGCAGATTTCAGAAAGCTGCTCTTTAGTGAACATTGTTCCCGTAGGATTAAGAGGTGAGCAAAGCGATAAAAGTACAGCTCCTTTCAAATGTGGTCTTAAATCGTCTGCAGTGGGAAGAAAGTTATTTTCGGTAGTCGTTTTTACTTCTACAGCATCAGCCGAAGTTAGATAAGCGTAGTGATTATTATTCCAGGAAGGAATTGGGTACACTACTTTGTCACCTTCGTCTACAATTGTTTTGTACACAGCATAAATTAATGGTCTAGAGCCTGCTGTAATTAAAATATCATTGGGAGAATAATCTAAATCCCATCTTTTCTTTAAATCTTTGGAAACTTCTGTTCTTAAAGATAAAAGTCCGTTTGCGGGCGGATAATTGGTAAGGTTGTTCTGATAAGCTTTCTGAATTTCTTCTTTCAACTTTAAAGGAATCGGATAAATATTAGAATTCAAATCACCAATCGTAAGATTAGCAATCTCCGCTCCTTTTGCCTTTAAATCGTTTACTTCATTTCCTATTTTTACAATTTCTGAACCAATGAGGTTCGCCGCTAATTTTGAAACTTTCACTTTACTTTTATTTAAATTTATTTACTATTTTCTTTCGATATTTATTCTTTTATAAATCTCTGCTTCGGGAAGGTTTGCATCGAAAAGATTTATAATTTCTCTGGATTTTCTGGCAACATTAGAATTCGGATATTTTTTAATTATTCTGTTGAATTCCTGTCTGTTTTCATCATACAATTTTCCATCTGCCCGCTCAAAAGTCGGAGTATTATCCATTCCGAAAAGATAATCGTACAGGTAATTATTGTAGATTTCCTTTACTTTCGGGATTAAAGAAGATTGAGGATATTTCTTAATGAAATTTTCCCAAAATATTGTTCTTTCCCCTAATTCATTCCAAGGAATAACAATACCTGCATCTGCTTGATAAAGCCCTTCGCTTTCTTTGGCAAGTTGACCAATATAAGCATTATAATCCGGAGTTACTTTATTTTTGAATATGGAAAAATAATGATCAGGAACAGACCATATTTCGGTATATCCTTCTCCTACTTCTGTAAATTCAAGACCACCTTTCTTCAGTTCGGCACTCAGTTTCTTTATATTTTCAGGAAACTTGTAACTATTACTTTCGGAGTCATAATAATTCACATACTCTTCCAAGACCTTACTCAGACTTTCGCTTAAACAAGCAGTATATTTTTCACGAATCTTGATATAATCTTCGTATAATTTATCATTTTGTTCGGGTGAATTTTGAGTAATTTCTTTCTCGGTTTTCTGTTGATACCATTGTAGTGCAACAATATAATCTTCAGTTTTATTTTTAGAAGAACATACAGTATCAATTGGTATAAAAGAGTTTTCTTTCTCTTTTATTTTGGAAATTGTATCTTTTTCAGATTTATTGTCTGAGATTACCGATTTCTGTTTTTTACAGGAAAAAACAGAAATCAGTAAAATAAAAGCTACAATACTTTTCTTTATCATTAATTTAATTAGGAAAATTAATCTAATTTTAAATCTTTTCTTACTTCTTCAATTTTCGCTTCCAAAGACTTTAATTTTTCAATAAAATCTGCTTCAGAAGTAACAGAATCTTTTACAGACAGATAGAATTTAATTTTGGGTTCTGTTCCCGAAGGTCTTACACAAACCTTTGTTCCGTCTTGAGTATAGAAAATAAGAACATTCGATTTCGGAATGTCGTTCATTACCTGTTTTTCGTTCTTAGAAACGGTAAAACTTGTCTGTTCCTTGAAATCTTTTATTTCTTCTACCGGAGAACCTGCTAATTCTTTAGGCGGATTTTCTCGGAAGTTTTTCATCATATTCTGAATTTCTTCAGCTCCATCTCTTCCTTTTCTCACCAGGTTAATCAAACCTTCATAGTACATTCCTACTTCCTGATAAATTTCTATGAGATATTGATACATCGTTTTACCGTTCGCTTTACACCATGCAGCAATTTCACACGCTAAAAGGATACTTCCGCAAGAATCTTTATCCCGAACGAAATCTCCCGTCATAAATCCGAAACTTTCTTCACCACCACAGATAAATTTTTCTTTTCCTTCAAAATCGCGAATCATTTTCCCGATCCATTTAAATCCCGTTAAACCTACTTTACAGTCTACACCAAACTGATTGGCAAGATCGAAAAATATATCTGAAGTTACGATTGTAGAACCAATAAATTCTTTTCCGGTAATTTTACCCTGTTTTTTCCATTGGTCTAAAATATAATACGTTAAAATTGTATTGCACTGATTACCATTTAATAACTGAATTTCTCCATCCAAATTTCTCACGGCAATTCCCAATCTATCTCCATCGGGATCGGTCCCGATAACAATATCCGCATTGGTGATTTTTGCAAGATCCATAGCCATTTCTAAAGCAGCCGGTTCTTCAGGATTTGGAGAATCTACGGTTGGGAAATTTCCACTTGGAATCATTTGTTCTTTTACCAGATCAATTTTCTTGAAACCTGCTTTTTCTAAGGCTTTTGGAACTGTGGTGTAAGTGGTTCCGTGGATAGAAGTAAAAACAATATTCAGATTTCCTTTTCCTACATTTTGGTAGGTTGAATTTTCAATACAAGCATCAATATAAACATCGTCCTGCTCTTCTCCCACCCATTCTATAAGATCATCATTTCCGTTAAACTTAATTTCCTCAAATTTCACGGAATATACTTCGTTGATAATCGCTTCATCATTTGGAGGAACAATCTGTGCCCCGTCATTCCAGTAAACTTTATAACCATTATATTCTGGCGGATTATGAGAAGCTGTTAAAACAATACCGGCATTACATTTTTTATTTCTCACGGTAAAAGACAATTCAGGAGTTGGTCTGTGATCTTTAAAAAGCAAGACTTTAATTCCGTTTGCTGTTAAAACATCAGCAACCAATTTTCCGAATTCTTTAGAGTTATTTCTTACATCATAAGCAATGGCAACTTTAATTTCTTCACCTGGAAATTGCTTTAATATATAATTCGCAAGTCCCTGTGTTGCTTGCCCTAAGGTGTATTTATTTAAACGATTAGTTCCAACACCCATTATTCCTCTCATTCCACCAGTTCCGAATTCTAATTCTCTGTAAAATGAATCTTCTAAATCTGGAGAATTGCTTTCTATTAAAAGTTGAACAGCATCTCTTGTTTCTTTATCGAAAGTTTCGGAAAGCCATAGCTTAGCCTTTTCTAATGTTGTCATATTGATATATTTTTTCTTTAGCTTGAATTGGGAAATTAGAACCTAATGGTTTTACTTCCGGTTTTATATTTGTATTAATTTTAAAGCTTTGTTATATTTTATATACTAAAATCAATTTAAAGCATTCAAAACAATTCTTTAATTCAGTTTTTTATTTTCTACTCTAGCTGTTTTATCTGCCTTAAACACTCTAATAGGGTCATTATAATACACAAATTTAGCTGTATTTTTTACATTTCCCTTCAACGAATCTTTTACATTAACTTCAGCATAATTTCCGTTTTTAGAATCCAGATTCAAGTTGGTTATTTTCCAGTAAGGAGCAATAAGACTTGCCGTATCGGATATTTTAATAACCGCATATTTTGTTTCGCCCAAAAAATTCGCCCGGCTTCTGTTAAGCATTTCTACTTCTGCTTTTCTTGTATTGACAGAACCCATAAAAGTAGCGTAATTTTTTAAATTAAGCTTAAAATTGTCATTTTTAATTTCACTGGAAACATTCATCTCCACCGAATCTGAAAGAGAAACGATCTCCGGATTATATTTTGAATAAATAGTAACATTATAAAAATCTACACCAGCAACTTTTCTTTTTTCTTTTATGAAAAGTGTTTTATCCTCAACATTAATATCAAGATTGTCTGCAATATTGGGATAAGTTTCAACTTCTACAAAATTTTTGGGGCCTCTGGCGTAAAACACACGAAACTTACCATCCAGATTTAGATTGACGAATTCTTCTACATTAATATCCTTTTTATCTAAATTTCCTTTAGGAGAAATTTTACCGCAAGAAACTACAGAAATTAATAGGATTGTAAAAAGTATTTTTTTCATGTAAACGAAGTAATTTATTAATCAATAAAAAGATTATATGATTTTTTTATTTGGAAATTTCTGAAAACAGAGGATATCCAATAAATAATAAAATAATAATTAAATCTGATGCTAAGAGAATCTTGCTTAAAACCAATCTCTGATTTTTTATTACTTTTTTATCAAAATAATAATTAAAAACAAAGAGTAAAAGTGGAATAAGAAACAAATAAAATTTTCTTTCTACAACTTTTGTAAAAGATTCTATTATCTTAAAATTTTGCCAGATAATCATCAAAAAAAAGAAGATAACCAGAATATTTATGAATATCAGAATTATTTTTTTAATCATTATTAAATAATTTCATCAATATTATAATTCTTATGTTCTCGGTTGGTTCTAATAATCATTTCTCCTAAAAATCCTGCAATAAATAGTAAAGTTCCCATCAACATCATCGTTAACGCAATATAAAACCAAGGGTTATTGGTAATTAAATGACCATAAATACCTCTTGCAACATCAATTAGTTTGGAAATTCCAAGCCAAAAAGCAGATAAAAATCCTACGATAAACATAAATGTTCCTACCGCACCAAAAAAATGCATTGGTCTTCCTCCGAAACGACTTACAAACCAAAGTGTTACAAGATCCAAAAAGCCACGGATAAATCTCTCCGTTCCAAATTTAGATGTTCCGTAAGGTCTTGCCTGATGCGGTACTTCTTTTTCTGTAATTCTTCTGAAACCAGCATTGGCAGCCAAAACAGGAATATATCTGTGCATATCTCCATACACATCTATAGATTTTACAACTTGTCTTTTATATGCTTTTAAACCACAGTTAAAATCATGTAAATAAACCCCAGAAACCTTTCTTGCCGCCGCATTGAATAGTTTTGAAGGAATATTTTTAGTCATTACATTATCGAAACGCTTCTTTTTCCAGCCGGAAACAATATCGTAATTATCTTCTATTACCATTCTGTATAATTCGGGAATTTCTTCCGGAAAATCCTGAAGATCCGCATCCATAGTAATAATTACATCGCCGTTTGTTCTTGCAAAAGCTGCATGCAACGCCTGAGATTTCCCGTAATTTCTGGAAAATTTTATGGCATGAATTTGAGGATATTGAACTTTCATGTTTTCTATGATGCTCCACGAAAGATCTGTACTTCCGTCGTCCACAAACCATACTTCGTAAGATAAGTGGTTGGTTTTGCAGGTATTATCAATCCTTGAAAATAACTCTTCAAGAGATGCTTCCTCGTTCAGCAACGGAATAACGATAGATAAATTCATTTAATTTTGGTAAAAATTTATTCTTGATTAGGTTCTTCGGTGTACGTTTTTTTTGTTCTGAAAAAAGCTCCGAAAAACAAAGACAAAACTACGTAAAATATCAGAATTGCCGCAAAATATCCGGAGAAATGACTTGCCGTAAGCATATCTTTTCCTTTAATGATTTTCGGATCGAATCTTTGAAGTCCTTCTTTGTATTTTTCCTCTAATTCATCGATATCTTTTTGATGTTTTAAGATTTTTTTCGCAGAATCGTATTCTTTATCCAACTCGGCTTTCTGTCTGGTTACGTATTGATAATTAAGCAATTGTTTTGCATCGGTATCTACATAATTCAGAAAAACAAAAATACTTGCTACAGAAAGCAATCCGCCTAAAAACATAGGAATAAATGCTCGTTTAAAGGCTTCTCGGAATCCCATTCTATGAGTATTCCAACGCGATTTTACCGACCAAAATGCAGTTACGGCATAAATAACAGGAAGAACAAAAGCATTGGCTTTCAATGATATATCAAAATAGTTAACTCCTGAAAAGAAAAAATAGACTACAAAAAAAACAATCATTGTAGCTGCATAAAGTAAAATTCCTAAGGTTACCGGACTCTTCGTCATAATTTCAGTTTTAAGAAAAACTTTAAAAAAATAGTACTCTAAAATTCAGCATTTTAGCTGTTTTAAAGGCATTTTCTAGTGATTTTTCTTTAATATTATTTTTAAGTTTATAATTAATTGCTATCTTTGCAACGGCAAGTCCTAAACAACCAGCTCCTGAGAATCCTCCAGGGTGGGAACGCAGCAAAGGTAATTGGTCGTAGCGGTGTGATTTAGGTAGCTTGCCATTTTTTTTGGTTTTAATTGAAGAGAGGTAATTTGAAAATTATCTTTTTTTGTTTTTATAAACTTCAACATTTACTTTCAAATTTTCAAATTACCTTTCAATATTGATTAAAGTTCGAACGTTTCTCCTAATTTTGGTAAGATAAGTTCTACATTTTTATCTGCAAAATGCCTCTTTGCATTCTCATGATTAATTTCTATCGGTGGAAAGGTATCAAAATGACATCCAATTACTTTAGGTGTTTTTAATAATTCTGAGGCCGCAAATGCTGCTTTTCTGGCACACATGGTATAATGACCTCCAATCGGCAATATAGAAAGATCCAGGTTGCCATAGAGAGTGGGAAATATCTGCATGTCTGCCATTACTCCTGTATCTCCTGCCAAATAAATATTCTTCCCTTCCGGAAGTCTGAAAATATATCCTACAGGCACTCCACCATACGTTCCGTCTGGAAAAAAACTCGTATGATGAGCCGGAACCATAGAAATTTTAAGATCATCTATTTTTGCAGAACCTCCTAAGTTAATATCATTTTTATTTTCTGCATTTTTAAAGTAAGCACAAATTTCCGGTTGGCCAATGATGGTTGCTTCCGGATAATGATGTAAAACTTCGCCGACATCGGCAATATGATCTCCATGAGCATGGGTTAACAAGATATAATCTATTTTCTGAGCCGAAATATCGAAACCAGATTCAGATTTTTTATAATTGTAAAAAGGATCAGAAAGAATTGTTTTGTCTTTGTAATTGAACAAAAAACAGTTCTGTCCTAAAAATTGTATTTTCATAATATTATTTTAAATTTTAGCCGAAATAATTTAAACCGACAGCTGTAAGTATTGCCATCATTAAGGTCATGATTCCAACCTGCTTAAGAAAGGGATCTAGTTTTTTGGGTTCTTTAATCTTCATGATTTCGCGACGAACCTTCATCATAGGAAGAAATAAAATCATTACTATGAATACGTAATATTTTTGAGATTCAATAAAACCATTGTTTCCTAAAAATACCAAAATCAATATTAAAGGGAGCTGAAGAAGAACAATTTCATAAATCATAGCATTTTTGAATCCTATCCTTAAAGCCAAACTTTTTTTACCTGATAATCTGTCGCTTTCGATATCGCGCATATTATTAAGATTCAAAACAGCCATACTCATCATTCCCACTGCAGTTGCCGGAAGCAAAATATCCCATGAAAAAGATTTTGTAAATAAGAAGTAACTTCCACCAACAGAAACCAATCCGAAGAAAATAAAAACAAATAAATCTCCTAAACCCATGTATCCATAAGGTTTTTTTCCAACAGTATATCCTATTGCTGCCAAAATACTTGCCACTCCAAGTCCTATAAAAATGTAAAATTCATTTAAATAATCAGGAATGAAAGCAATATACAAAAGCGCAATAGTCGCCACAAAAGAAAGAGCTGAAAAGAGAATAACTGCATTTTTCATCTGTTTAGCCGTAATTCTACCTGAAGCCACAGCTCGTGCTTCTGCTTCTCCTATTCTGTCTTTATCTGTTCCTTTTACACCATCACCATAATCATTAGCATAATTGGATAAAATCTGATAAAGAAGCGTAACCAATAATGCCAAAGCAAAAATTTTCCAATCCCAGATTCCTCCATCTTCTTTGAGTCTCCATTTTGCAATGAAAGATCCCATGATAATTCCGCTTAACGATAACGGTAACGTTCTAAGCCTTGCGGCTTTTATCCAGTCAGTCATAATTTATGAGTAATGAATAATGGGCAATAGGTAATATAAAATCTGAAGATTACGATTACTTATTGCTCATTACTGATATTAATTTGTTTCAATTTTATAAATGCAGTAATTGAGCAGCTTCTTAAGCTTCACAAAATTTAAAGCGATCATTTTAAAGCGCCCTGCAGAGGTATAAAAAGTGATACTTCCCAAGTTTGTTTTTCTTTGCCAAAAATACTGAGAAATTTTCACAGTCTGAAGTTTTTCGACCTCAAAAGTTCGGTTATCAACATCCCAGATTCCATATTTCAGTCTGATAAATCTTTCGTTGTAAAATAATCTTAAGTTTCTGAAAGAAATCAGAATAAATAATTCTGTTAAAACGATATAAGTTACCGCTAAAAACCAGTATTTTATAAATAATTCTTTCTCAATTGTGAAAATTAAAATCAATGGTAAAACAATCCACTGAAAAGTATGGACGATAATTAATCTAAAATTCGGTTTTAGTGCATTTTCAAAAACAGGATTTTCTTTCCATATTGTAGAAATCAGTTTTTCTTTTTCGAGATTGTTGATTCCGGGAACAGCAGCGACATTTTTCTCATCTTCCTCTTCATTTTTTCCGATTTGCAAGAATTTCACGTAAGAAATTTTCATTTTCTTCTGAATCCAATTCTGAGTTTCGGTAATGACCTGAACTTTCGATTTGTTGACAATTGAATTTCTTGTATTAAACAAACCATATTCAAAAGAAAAGCTCTGATTGTTTTCTGTGATTTTAAAATTGAAAAATTTAATCATGGTACGAACTGCATTTACAATGATTCCAACAAGAATAACGACCAAAACAATTCCTAAAATAACGGGAATAGAAAACGCTAAAAACTTAGCTTCAACAGTGTCGTAATCCAGCTGTTTTTCAAATTCCACCTTTTTTAGCACATTACTAAGTTCAGAAAACCCATAAATCAGTAAACTGACCATTGCTAAAAAACTGCGTACATAATTTGCCGTTATTCCGTATTTTAAAATACTTGCCGTTGAAATTTTAATAGAACGAGGTTGTTTAATTTCTTCATTCACTAAAACATCATCTGCTTTTTCTAAAGGTTCAACAGCAATTTCCGTTAAAAGATATTTCTTGAGGTCGATTGCATTCTGTTTCGTTAATGCGGAAATCTTGACTTCCATTTCAGAACTTCCCGGAGTGTCAATTTCAAGTTTATAGATGTTAAAAAACCGATGAATAAATGGTTGTGAGATATTAACCTCCTGAATATTTTTCTTTTTGATCTTGGTCACCGAAGTATTGATGATTCCTTCGTGAATAACGAATTCTTCATTCTCATCATCGATATAATATTTAAAATGAAAGTACTGTAAAATTGCTGAAACAATTAGAATTAAAATTGCTGCAATAATTGCAACAATAATCATCCATGATTCTACTTTTTCTTTTTTAACGAAGAAAAGAACAATTAAAACCCATAAGTTTTTAATCACTATTCCAATATTGTACAAGAAAAGCAAAACGATGCCCGTTTTCGACTGTCTTTGAGGCTGAAAAAAAGAATTACGCATCTCCTCCATCTTCTGTTTTTTCTACTGAAATAGTTCCGCGAATGTGATGATTAATTCCTTCTGCAATCTCTTCAGGTAAGCCGTTGATTGTAATGTCTCCACCACTTACTCCAGCTGTAAAAACGGCAATTGATTTTAGGTTTAATATTCTTGAAAACCAACCTTGCTCAACTTTTACATGTTGAATTCTGTTAAAAGGAACGATAATAATGCTTCTTTTTAACCAACCGTATTGATACAGCAAATCTTTTTCACGAACTGCATATTTTCGGAATTTAAAACCAATTATAGCATTTAGAAAAAGAAAGACAATCATCAGAAAAATTCCGATAATAATTGTCCAAACCTGAAGCAGACTTAAATTGAAATAAAAGAAATAAAAAGCAACACTAACTGCTCCAACTAAAAAAATAGAAAATAATGCAAGATTTAATAAAATAATCTTGAGATATTTTGGTGAAACAGCCGTCAGTTTCAAATCATTGAAATCGGGAATCTTAAGGTCGAAAATCTGAGGATTTTGAAAGTTTTGATTCATATTAACGAGCTCTGCAGATGACGCAGATTTTTTCATTATATCTACAAATTATCTTGAAGAATAAATTATTTTTAACGCTCTGTTTGTCATTCAGAAGGAATCTCAATACGCCGGAAAAAAATAAGTTTAGATTCCTTCGGAATGACAAAGCCACGTTGATGTCATCTTTAATTAAAAATGAATATTCACTTAATTTTTAGAACTTCCATAAAATTACAAAATAATAGGCAATGAAATTACTCATTACCTATCACTTATTATTTATATTAAGAAATCCACTTATCTTTTCCGAAGTCTGGCTTTCTTTTTTCAAGGAAAGCATTTCTTCCTTCTTTTGCTTCTTCGGTCATATAAGCCAATCGTGTAGCTTCGCCTGCAAAAACCTGTTGACCGACCATTCCGTCATCGGTAAGATTCATTGCAAATTTCAGCATTCTGATGGAAGTTGGAGATTTTGCTAAAATTTCCTGAGCCCATTCGTAAGCAGTATCTTCTAATTCATCATGAGGAATTACAGCATTCACCATTCCCATTTCGAAAGCTTCCTGTGCTGAATAATTTCTTCCCAAAAAGAAAATCTCACGCGCTTTTTTCTGTCCAACCATTTTTGCTAAATAAGCCGAACCGTAACCACCATCAAAACTAGTAACATCTGCGTCAGTTTGTTTAAAAATAGCGTGTTCTTTACTTGCTAAAGTTAAGTCGCAAACAACATGCAGAGAATGACCTCCACCAACCGCCCATCCCGGAACAACCGCAATGACAGCTTTAGGCATAAAACGGATTAGTCGCTGAACTTCCAAAATATTAAGACGGTGTCTTCCATCTTCACCCACATATCCCTGTTGTCCTCTCGCTTTTTGGTCGCCACCGCTGCAAAATGCCCAACCTCCATCTTTTGGACTTGGCCCTTCACCAGATAACAAAACAACACCAATAGAAGGGTCTTCAGAAGCATCATAAAAAGCATCATACAATTCTGAAGTTGTTTTTGGTCGGAAAGCATTTCTTACTTCCGGTCTGTTAAAGGCAATTCTTGCAACACCATTGCATTTTTTATAGGTAATATCTTCGTATTCCTTAACGGTTTTCCAGTCGATCATTTTGTAAAATTTTCCCAAAGATAAAGAATTAGGAAGAATTTTCAGTTCCTTACAGAAAGGTTTATTGATAATAATTCTGAAGCAAAATTCAATTGATTAGATTAAATCTTTTTGAAGTTTTTTTTATAATGAAAATTTGATTGTGGAAAATTTGAAATTGTTATGATAAAACATCTTTGTAAAGATTCATCATTACGTTGGCAATAGGCTCGTCATTAAATTTTTGCACAAATTCAAAGCCTTTATCTGCACGTCTTTTACGCTCCGATTCATTTTCCCATAAAAATTTTACTTTAGAACGAATGTCCTGAACATTTTGAGGATCAATATATAAAGAATCTGGCCCACCTGCTTCCGGAAGACAGCTTGTATTGCTTGTAATGGTAACCGTTTTTGAGAAAAGCGCTTCTATCACAGGAATTCCGAAACCTTCAAAAAAACTTGGATAAACGAAAATATCTGCTAATTTATAAATAACGGCCAGTTCATCCATAGAAACGCCTTCTAAAAAATGAATCTGCTTTTCCAATTTGTTCTTTTGAATAAAACCAGCAATTTTCTGAAAGTATTTTGTTTTTTTTCCGACTACAACCAAAGGAATATGGGTTCCGTTGATTCCTTTGACAATGTTTAAAAGATTCTTCCGATCTTCGATGGTTCCGACATTTAAAATAAATCTTTCAGGAAGGCTAAATTTTTCTTTGGTAGCCTGAATAAATTCCTTGGATTGTTCTTCTTTGAAAGCCTTGTGACATCCCTGATAAATCACTTCAATTTTGCTTTCGGGAACTTTCAAAAACTGGACAATATCTCTTTTGGTCTGTTCTGAGATTGCAATGATTTTATCGGCAGAATTCGCTGCTTTTTTAAACTTCCAAAAATGAATTTTCCGATCAAAAAAAGAATAATATTGAGGATATCGAACGAAAATCAAGTCATGAATCGTTACGATTTTTTTGATCGGGTTTTTATCCCATTTTAAGGGTAACTCACCCGATAATCCATGGAAAATGTCTGCATTTTGTTTTTGTGCATCCTTCCCCATTTTAAACTGTCGGGACATATTTCCTTTGGAGGTTTCAACAAAATGAACATTGGGATTTTCTAAAATTTCTTTGCCTCTATCTGATTTGTTTTTATGCAATAAAATATATTCGTTTTCCGGAAAATATTTTGATAAAATACGGATCAGATCGCGGGAATAGTTTCCTAATCCTGATTTGTTATGGAAAAAACGCTTTGCATCATAAGCTATCTTCATTCTCCGGTCTTATGATGTTTTGAGTCAATTGTTTCTTTTTCCAGTGTTCGGATTTGTCTTTATAAAGGAAGAATTTACCAAGTTTATACTTGAACTGCATTTTGTTGTCATAGTGAGGCCCCAAAAACCGGTGCGGAATATTTGGATTTTCTTTAAGACATTCTTTAATTGAGTCTGTATAAACTGTTGGACCTGTGGTTTTATGAACATTGTGAGGATATGGATTGTTTTTAATGTTTTCCATGATGTTCTCCAATGTTCTTTGTAGAAATGGGTGTCCGGCTTCATACACCAGACCCCATTGTACATAATATGTTGGCGGATCTTCATCCGTCACTAATGCAGTATCATCTTCGCGAATCAGTTTTCGTAATGGAATATTGATTCCGCTGTCGATATCAAGATATACTCCTCCTTTTTTGTACAGGATGGCATATCTGAAAAAATCTGCTTTAGCCGCTCCTATAGTCAACCTGTTGTAAGCTTTCAGATATTCAGGCGGAAATTCATCTTTAAAGAATTCGGTTATCCGTTTATCATCATAGAAATGATATTGATATTCAGGATTTTTCTTAAGCATTCTTTTAATATGAAACCTCGTAAGCCAAGGCAGCTTATCGGTTTTAAAAGTCTGAAAGATCTGTTTAGGAATGGCCATAGTTTTACTGTGAATTTAAACTGCTACATTGTTATCTCTCAATGCATCGTTAAGAGATGTTTTTTTATCTGTAGATTCTTTTCTCTGTCCAATGATCAAAGCACAAGGAACCTGATATTCTCCCGCAGGATATTGTTTTGTATAACTTCCGGGAATTACTACTGAACGTGCAGGAACTCTTCCTTTGATTTCAATAGGTTCCGGACCTGTAACGTCGATGATTTTTGTTGAAGCTGTTAATACAACATTAGCTCCTAAAACGGCTTCTTTTTCTACGTGAACTCCTTCCACTACGATACATCTTGATCCGATGAAACAGTCGTCTTCAATAATTACCGGAGCAGCCTGAAGCGGTTCTAGCACACCACCGATACCAACACCACCACTTAAGTGAACATTTTTACCAATTTGGGCACAACTTCCAACAGTTGCCCAAGTATCTACCATTGTTCCAGAATCTACATAAGCACCGATATTAACGTAAGACGGCATCATAATTACTCCCGGAGCAATATAAGCACCTTCTCTTGCAATTGCGTGTGGAACCACTCTCACGCCTTTTTCAGCATAGTTTCTTTTTAAAGGCATTTTATCATGAAACTCAAATGGTCCTACTTCAATGGTTTCCATTTTTTGAATAGGAAAATACATTACCACTGCTTTTTTCACCCATTCATTTACCTGCCATCCGTTTTCGGTAGGCTCTGCTGTACGAAGTTCTCCTTTATCTACCAAAGAAATAACTTCTCTTATAGCTTTTTGGCTGTCTTCATTCTGCAATAATTCTCTGTTTTCCCAAATGTTCTCAATCGTTTGTTGTAGTGACATGATAATGTTTAAATTGTGTTAAAAAATGCTGTCAAAGATACAAAACTTTAGTATAAGATAGGATTTTGGTCGAAATTTTATAGAGAAATAAGACGAGCTTTTTTAAGGTTGTAAAAATGATTTTTTAAAGTGTGAAAAGAATTTTGAAAACAGATTACAAAACCCTCTGAGCATGAAGATACGCTTTGTTCCAATACTTTTCATTTAAAGAAGATATAATAACACCTTTAGAAGTTGATGCGTGAATAAACTTCACTTCTCCATCTTTTTCTATGGTATGAACAATTCCTACATGCGAAACCCGAGAACCGCCAGATGTTGCGAAAAAAAGTAAATCGCCTGGTTTTACGATTTCTATATCTATAGGTTTTCCTGCCAAAGCCTGATCTGATGATCTTCTTGGAAGCTGAAAATTGTTTTCAATAAAAACTTTCGCAGCAAACCCAGAGCAATCGAAACCTTCTGAAGTATTTCCGCCAAATTTATAGGGAGCACCCAAATACTTTTCTGCATCCTTTAAAAGCTTTTTCAGCGATCCTGAGATTTTTCCGTCGAATTCTGAAACTAAGTGCCTAGAACTTTCAAACTTCACATTATTATTCTTGTTATCGGTTTTTACTGCAGATACATTTTTACTGCTTCCGCACGAGTTCATTAACGAAGAAAATACAATACTTAAGACTATGTATTTTAAAGATTTAATATGAAAAGTTCTATGTTCCATGTCGGCTGTTTCATTATCATTCAAAAAACAATTTATTTCATTCTTATAGAATATCGAAATGATTCAAATTTACAAAATCTTGAATATACTGATTATCAATAAATTATTTTCATTCAACAAATATAAATTTTATTTTTAAATTATGCAATAACTATACTACAACTATACTTTAATTATGCTTTAATAGTTATTTTAAATGATATAAATTTCTATATTTGCAGAATTAATGATCTTATGGCGACTTACGAAAGCTTTATAAAACTTAACGGAACGATAGGAGATTTGGTCTTCTATAATCTCAACGGGAAAAATATTGTCCGGAAAAAAAGTGGTTTTAATAAAGCAGCATATAAGAAAAGTCCCACTTATGAAAAAGTAAGGCAAAACAGTTCAGAATTCGGACACTGCTCGAAAATTGGAAAATTAATAAGATCCTGCATTACAGACTATATAGCACATGCAAACGATCCTCTACTCTATCAGAAATTTGCCAAAGCGATGACGAATATTAAAGATTGCGACACATCTTCCGAAAAAGGAAAAAGAACTGTAAAATCGGGTTTAGAAACTGTTAAAGGAAAAAATATTTTAAGAGCGTTTCAATTTGGAAGTATTTCTTCTCTTACGCAAAACACTCATATTTTTCTAGGATTGTGGGATAAGAGTTTGGTTTTTGGAAAAGAAACGGATGCCGACCAAGTTGACATTGTAAGTATTGATATTGATTATGATAACTACTCATCACAATATTTTGAAGAAAAAATAAAGTTTGATCATCAGCTGGAAATTAACTTTCAAAATCAGTTTGAAGGAAAAGAGCTTATTTATTTTATCTGTTTCAGAAAAGAAGGTAAAGTTATAAGAATGGGATTTGCATAAAAAAGCCCGCAAATAAATTTGCAGGCTTTATATTTAGTTTATAATTTATATTATTTTTTGCTGTCTTTCAACCCAGTCCAGGTTCCGGATCTTTTTGGCGTAGGAGAATCGTTGTTCCAAGTTCCGTTTGCTTTTTTATCAAGAGTTAAATTTCCTGAAAATTGCCCATCTTCCGGTAAAACCAAATCTGCAGTAAGCTGACCAGATTTATTTAAGAAGCCAGATATATTATAATTCTCATTATTCGTTTCAGAATGCATAGTTCCTGTAACTTTTCCGTCGCTGGCTACTACAAAGTTCCAAACGCCTTTATCGGTTCCTACATAAGTTCCGGACCATGTTCCGATGTAATCATAAATTGTTTCGTCGTCTGAACTACATCCGATTAATAAAAAAGCAGCCCAAAAAAGCATAAAAAGTTTCTTCATAGTTTGCAATAGTTTATGAAATATGTTTAATTATTCAATTTATTTCCAAAAATCGACCTAAAGATTAAATATCATTTTCAGAATATCTACTATATATACATATTTTTGAATTGGACAAATATATCAATTTAATTTAATAGTTTTTCATTTTGAACTCATATTTTAAAAAAAATAATATAAAATATATGACAAGAAAAACCGATCGTAATTGTTTATTTTATTCTTGGTTCATATAAATTAAATTCAGTGAAATTTATTTCGAAAATAATTTTATTGATGATATTTTAATCCAATTAAAACTTAATTTCCACAAATAAAATTTTAATTTTAGGCTTTCTAAAAAAAATCTTATGAATACTATTAATATTCAGGAAAAGTTTTCCTTATTTTCAGAGTTTTGGTCTCCAAAAATAGTTGGCGAACTGAACGGTCAATATGTAAAATTGGTAAAACTGAAAGGAGAATTTGTCTGGCACAAACATGATCATGAAGATGAAATGTTTTTGGTAATAAAAGGAGTGCTCAAAATAGAATATAGAGATAGAACAGAAACTATCCACGAAAATGAATTTATTGTTGTTCCAAAAGGTATAGAACACAAACCCGTTGCAGATGAAGAAGTTTGGGTAATGCTTTTTGAACCCAAAGAAACACTCAATACCGGCGATGTAAAAAGTACATTTACAAAAGAGAATTTAGAGTCTATTTAAAAAATTATATTAAATCCTAAAGCTAAATCTTCTCACTTTTACTCTTTATTATATTTAAATTTCATTAAAACATTTATTTTATAACAATATTTTCAATATAGTTCTTTATAATGTGAATTAATTATTAAATTTAAATATCCTCTATTTCTTAGCAGTAAATAATTTTAACAAAATTTTATGATTTACAGAGTGTAACAAATATTCCCTTTAAAGTGTCTTATGTTAAAATGAAGTTTTCATGAGAAACATATTAGTGCCCATTGCATTATTAGCAAGTACGCTATCAATAGCACAGACAAAAACCGATACCATAAAGACTAACGAAAAGGAAATTGAAGCCGTTACATTTGTAGCTAAAAAACCTACGGTTGAATCTAAGGTTGACCGCACCGTTTTTAATGTAGCCAACAGTTCCATTCTTGCAGGAAATACAACTTGGGATGTTCTTAGAATGACGCCTCTGGTAAGTATAGACAATAACGATGCGCTTCGTGCCGAAGGTGAAATGGTTACCGTTTACATTAACGACAGAAAGTCTGTATTTACCGGTAAAGAGCTTAAAGATTATTTGCAAACTATTCCTGCGGATAATTTATTGAAAATTGAAGTCATAACCAGTCCGTCCTCGAGATACGAAACGTCTGGTTCTGTCATTAATATTGTTCTGAAAAAGCGCGATGATGAAGGAATTAAAGGAAGTGTAACTTTTAACAACAGACAGAATACCAAAAATTCTCAGTACACCAATTTTAATCTTAATTATCATAAAGATAAATTTACCCAGACAATAGTAGGAAGTTACAGCGACAATACTTATGTACAGAAAAACTCGATTTTAAATACACTATACGAGAATAATGATGTTACGCAGATTACCTCCGAAAATGTTTATAAAGGCAAAAATCCTTCCCTGTCTTCTACTTCAGAATACGAAATTAACAGCAAAAATTCAATAGGATTAATTCTTGAGGCATATCAAGGGAAACGCTTCAGCAATTCTCAGTCAGATGGTACGAGATATTTAGATGGGGAACTCAATAATTCTTTCAGCCAAAGCCAAAACGCATCTGTATTGAGCAGAAACTTAGGAACCAATCTTTTCTATAAATATTATGATAAAGAGAAAAATAAAATTTTAGATATTAATTTGGGAGCCAATTATGATAGTTCCGATGAGGATAATTTGTTCGTAAAAACCATATCTTCTCTTAGCAATACGAATATTACAGGTATTCTTTCTGACCAGGAAGCCCGAAATTATTATCTGAAAGTAGATTATACCCAACCTATAGGAAAATCTGGCGGAAATATAGAAGTGGGAGGTAAAATAGACATTAATAACAATGTAATACCATACAATCTGTATGGGAATAATCTGAGTAATCTTTCTACTTTTGATAATTTCAGATATAAAGATAATATCAATTCCTTGTATGCTAATTTCAGCAAGACATTCTTCGAGAAATTAGAAACCAGAATAGGTTTGCGCTACGAATACATAAATTATACTGCTGAACAGGATGTTGCAGGAAGCAAAAGAAAAGAATCTTACGGAAAGCTTCTTCCCAACTTATTGCTGAAATATTCTTTCTCCAAAGATTATGATCTTAGCCTAACGTACAACCGATCTCTATGGAGACCTTGGTATTCTGAGTTTAATCCTTTTCTTATTCCCAATAATGACGGAATTTTTTACAGAGGTAATATCAACTTAAACCCGAACCCGAACGACCGACTTTACATGAAGCTTGGAATTCTGAAAAAATATTTTCTTTCTGCAAGATATTCTTTTACCAATCAGGATTACTGGACTGCTTATGTAGTAGAAAAAGGATCGGTTCCTCAATTGGATAAAACCATTGCAGAACCTCAAAATTTTAATGGAAAAGTCCATAAATATTCCGTGAATGCGAATACTAACCAAACATTCTTAAAAAATAAATTAAACGTTAATTTAGGCTTCGGATGGAATTATATTGATAACAGTGATTTTAACCAAAGAAACGACCTTAAAGCAAAAGATTACATTAGTTTCTGGAGCAGTTCTGCAAATTTTTCCTACACCAATTTATTCAATAAAAACATCAATTTAAGTGCTTGGGTAGAAGTTTCTAACCAGAATAACGGGAATTCTTACGCCAACAGAACCAATGTTTTTCACAACATTTCGGCAACTAAGATTTTCCCTAAAACACAAATGGAAATCAGTCTTCAGCTAATGAACATTTTCCAAAGACCTAATTTCGATTCTACAACGTTTAGCCAAACAGGAACTTTCAGAAATTCTGTTAAATCCGACTGGTATGGCTTTTCTTTAACGTTTGTAAAGCGTTTTGGTAACCAAAAAGTTAAAGAAAACTCTAAAACCGACGTGGAAAAGAACGGAGGTGGCGGTAAATAAGCTTTAATTTTATCTTGTAGAGAGAGTGATAGTTCTAAATTATCACTCTTTTTTGTTTCTAAAAGCCTGTTCAAATTTCAAATTTATTCTAACAGTAAGAAACCTTTAGGCTCGAAAAAATCACCGTCAAAGTCAAACTATTTATTTTGAATAACATAAAGATATCAAGATATTGAACTGAGTAGTTAATTTTCATTTAGAAAATCAACAAAAGGCAAAAAAAATTATTGAATAAAATTTAAACAAGCTGTAAAAATTTTTACTATTTTTTTGAATATTGAATTGAAAAATACCATTTATGGCATAAAAGTTATTATATACTATGCAAAAAATACAGTAATGGAAAAAAGCTTACTGAATGAGTATTTTGAATTGACTATAAAAAAACAATTTGATATTGATATCAATGCGGAATGCGAATTTTCTCTCCTCGAAAATTTAGTATCCAAGAAAATGATTGTGGCACCCACTTTTAGTGAAAAGATAAATGAAAACCAAGATTTGAAACGGTTTTTCCATGCAATGATTAACGAAATAAACCTTGAAATATATGACCGAAAATTTATAGAAAAGAGAATTAGCGATATAATAGACGAAAATTCTGGTCTAAGAGAAATTGGCTAAAAAACTCCTGCACTATAAAAATGCAGGAGTTTTTTTAAATATATTTTGCTACTTTTTCTTCCAGATCATCCAGATTAAAAGGTTTGGCGACATAATCGTCTGCCATTGCTTCTTTTGCCAAAGCAACAATATCGTTGTTCGCAGTAACATAAATTACAGGAATATTCTTGAAATCTTCGTGATTCTTCAGAAGTCTGGTTGCTTCTACTCCACCAATTTTAGGAATCCAATTATCCATCAAAATAACATCCGGCATAAAATCTGAAACTTTCTCCAAAATATCATGACTGGTTTCAGATATTTCCACCTGATAGCCATTTTCTTCAAAAATGATTGTAATTACTTCTAAAATGGTTTTATCATCATCAAAAATTAATATTTTTTTGTTCATATAATTTTAAAAATTAAATTTTAGTTACTAGTTTATTCAATTTGGTTAATAAGTTCTGCCAGATTTTGAGGCGTTATCAATAAATCGTAATTAAGCTGTTGCTCTGCCTGTCTTGGCATATAATCTACTTCTGCTGTATCAGGATTCTGAATCCAAACTTTTCCTCCATATTTTTTAATGTAAGCCAACCCTTCCACACCATCTGCATTTGCTCCGGAAAGTAAAATACCAATAATAGTTTTACCAAAAACTTCCGCAGCAGATTTAAAAGTTACGTCTATCGACGGACGAGAATAATTCATCTTTTCGGAGCTGTCTAAAGCCATTATTTTTTTATTCTCGAAAAGTAAATGATAATCTGCCGGTGCAATATATATTTTATTTTTTACAATTTCTGTTTTATCGTCCACTTCAATTACTTCTGATGTTGTAAACTGCTGAAGCAAGACCTGAAGAATATTACTGGAATTCGCTTTTCTGTGCAAAACCAAAATAATCGGAAAAGAAAATTTATTGTCAAGATTCTTAATCAGCTCAAGAATAACCTGCAGACTTCCCGCAGATCCTCCAATTACAACTAATTCAGTTTTATTGAAATCTTCTTCCCTCATTACTTAAGACTCGATTTTTTTCCAGATTCGCTGGTCATCAATTTGATGATAATTTTTGTCTAATTTAGAAAATCTTAATGTTTCTTTTGCCCCTAAAGCTAAAAATCCTAAATTTTCTAAGCTGTTATCAAAAAGATTAAAAACCCTTTCTTGCAAGTTTCTATCAAAATAAATGAGAACATTTCGGCATATTATCAGTTGAAAACTATTAAACGAACTGTCGGACACCAAGTTATGCGTGGATAAAATAAGTTTTTCTTTGAGGCTTTTATCGAATACGACACTATTATAATTAGCTGTATAATAATCTGAAAAATCTTTTTTTCCTCCCGAAAGAATATAATTTTCAGAATAAAGTTTCATCTGCTGCAAAGGAAAAACTCCTGCTCTTGCAGATTCTAAAACAGAAGGATTAAGATCTGTACCGTAAATTAGCGATTTGTGATACAAATTTGCCTCTTTTAGTAAAATTGCAACAGAATAAGCTTCTTCACCCGTAGAACATCCTGCAACCCATATTCTGATTAAAGGATAGGTACCCAATTGTGGCAGAATTTTCTCTCTTAATGCTTTGAAAAATGAAGGATCCCTAAACATTTCCGTTACGTTCACCGTAATTTCTTCTATAAATCTTTTCAGATAATCGGGTTCATTCATCAAGGTATAACGGAGTTCTGCAAAACTGGTAAATTTGTCGATAAGACAGATTCGGTTTACTCTCCGTTTAAAAGATGCCCTGCTGTAATCGGAAAAATCGTATCCGTACATATCATAAACATCTTTAATAAGATATTCTACTTCTTCGTCTTTTACAATACTTGGTTCCAGCATTTCAAGATAATTTTTGAATGGCAGACATCAGAATATCAACATTGATAGGCTTGGAAACATAATCCTGCGCTCCGGCATCTATACATTTCTGACGGTCTTCCGGCATTGCCTGAGCCGTAACCGCAATTACCGGAATATGGTTTATACCGGGAGTTTCGCGGATGATTTTCAGAGCTTGATAGCCATCAATTTCAGGCATCATCATATCTAACAATATCACTAAAAATTGGTTGTCGTTTTTCAAAGCATCAATAGCTTCCTGTGCCATTGTACAGCTTTCTATCTGATATCCTTTAGCTTTAAGCGTAAGTTTCAGTGCAAATATATTACGTGGATCATCATCCACAATGAGTATTTTATTGTTCATCAGAATTTTTGCTGTTTAACTTTCATATAACCAAACACGCAGCAGTGATAAGAGCTGGTCTATATCTACCGGTTTTGATATGTAATCTGAAGCTCCCGAAGTGATGCATTTTTCTCTTTCTCCAATCATCGATTTTGCCGTAACCGCAATTATCGGAAGTCTTGTAAACTTAGGCATTTTTCTAATTTCTCTAATAGTTTCGTAGCCATTCATTTCCGGCATCATCATATCCATCAAAACAACATCTACATCTGGGTTTTCTTTAATCTGCTGCAGTGCTTGTTTCCCGTCCATTGCTACAACTACTTCCACTTTATATTTCTCTAAAGCTTTGGTAAGAGAGAAAATATTTCTTGCATCATCATCTGTAATAAGTATTTTTTTATTGCTCAAAACTTCTGTTAAAGAGCCCAACGATTTGCTTCGGACAGCTTCCAAAGTACTGTTTTTCTCTTCTACAAGATGCAAGAACAAACCTACTTCATCTAAAATTCTTTGGTAAGAATGTGCTGTTTTTACGACAATAGAGTCTGCATACTGTTTTATTTTAAGTTCTTCAGACTTAGAAAGATTGTTTTCTTTAAAAATGATTATAGGAAGATTCTCCAGACCTTCAAAACTTTTGATAGATTCTACAATTTGGTATTCGCTGCCTTTGGAGGCACTTATATCGAGAATTACACAATCGATTTTATTTTCTTTGAATGCTTTAACACTATCTTCCACATTGCTTTCTACAGATAATGAAATATTAAGATTACCAAGAAAATAAGAAAGTGCAGTTGCATGTTTCGCATTTTCCTCCACAATTAAAACTTTTTGAGGTGCTTTTTGAAGGGCTGCTTCTATTTTTCTGAACATATCATCCATTTGATCGAGTGCAACAGGTTTGTTGATAAAATCTATGGCACCTCTCATTAAGCTTTCTTTTTTCACATGCAATGCAGACATCATGTGAACCGGAATATGTTTCGTTTTTGGATTAGACTTCAAATCATCCATTACTTGCCAACCGTCTTTTACAGGAAGCTGAACATCCAATAAAATAGCTTTTGGATGATATTGCAAGGCAGATGTAAGTCCAAAATCCCCTCTCACTACAATAACACCTTTGTAGTTCTGCATTCTGGAATATTTTAATAAAGCTTTTGCAAAATTGGTGTCATCTTCTATAATAAGGATAACATTATCTTCTTTGGTAATGTTGTTTCTATCATCTTCAACTTCATCCGGTATTTCTAAAACATTAATAGTCTTATCATGTTCTTTATCATCCAGAATATGCTGAATTTGTTCCACATCTTCACGGATAATTTCTACAATATCCTGATCTGTGTCGTGCTGTTCTACTTCTGAAACCTCTTTTACGGGAATAATCAGGCTAAATTCACTTCCTTCATTCACTTTGCTTTTCAAAATAAGCTCTCCACCTAATAATCTGGCAATTTCACGACTAATAGATAATCCTAAACCTGTACCTCCGAATTTTCGCCTTGTTGAGCCATCTGCCTGTTGAAATGCTTCAAAAATAATTTTCTGCTTATCTTCTGCAATGCCAATTCCTGTATCTTTTACGGAAAAATTAATAAAATCTTTTCTTGATTCCTCTTTTGTAATAGATAGACTGATGCTTCCTTCTTTAGTAAATTTAAGCGCGTTAGAAAGCAGATTTCTTAAAACCTGATCTACTCTGAGACGGTCTGTTTTGATAACCGTACTTAAATCTTCATCTATATTAATATCAAACTGAAGCTTTTTCTCCTGAAATACAGGATTAAATAGATTTTTGAGGTCTTTTACAACATCATTAATAGATACATCTTCGTAATCTAAAGTCATTTTACCCGATTCTATTTTAGCCAAATCTAAAATTTCATCAATTAATGTTAAAAGACTGCTTCCAGAACTCTGAATAACTTTTGCGGATTCTATCTGATCTTCATTCAGGTTTTCGTCTGGATTCTCTGCCATCAGTCTAGAAAGCAAAAGAATAGAATTAAGCGGAGTTCGCAGTTCATGTGACATATTTGCCAAGAATTCAGATTTATATTTGGTGCTGAGAGCAAGTTCTTCTACCTTTTTCTGAATTTCAATGTTTCTTTCGGCAATAAGATGATTTTTTTCTTCTAGTAATCTGGAACGCTCTTCCAATTCAGCATTTGCCTGCATCAGTTCTTCCTGCTGTACTTTCAGTTCTTCTTCGGAGGCTTGTAATTTCTGGGTTTGGCTTTCTAATTCGGTATTAAGATTCTCGAGTTCTGCGTGCTGCACCTGCAATTCTTCCGACTGAGCCTGTGTTTCTTCCAGCAACTGCTGTTCTTTTTCTCTTCTTTTTGCTGCACTTAAAGCAATACCTATGTTTCTTGTTGATTCTAAAAAATATTCTACTTTGTCATCCTCGAAATTCGAAGGCGAGCCCAATTCTATAACACCTATACAAAAACCATCTGCAAAAATCGGCAACAGTAAAATCCCATAAATCTGGATAATGCTGCTCGCAAAAGTTACTACAAAATCTTCCTGACGAAGATTATTGTAAATCTTCATTTTTTCTGTACTAAAAACCTGTCCTACAATACCCTCACCAACTTCAAAGGTCTTTTTCATATTGCTTTCTAGTCCGAAAGCTGCAGTAAGTTTTAAAATTCCTTCATCGTAAATATAAAGCGAACCATTGATGCATTTACCATATTCAATAAGTTGAAAAAGAGACTTTTCTGAAACATCTTTTACCGATTTATTGCCTACAAGAGATTCATTTAAAATAGCCAAACCTTTCTGCTTCCAGTCGCTTTTATTAATTTGATCGAAAGAGTTTTTAAGAGATTCCGTCATGTGATTTAACGAGTCTGCAAGATCGCCGAGATCGTCTTGAGAATAATCTTCAGCTTTCTGACTGTAATCTCCATTGGCTACTCTGTTGGCAATTTGCTGTATTGCAGTAACCCGTTTGTTGATTTCCAAATCTTTTGATCTTAAAGCTGCTTCAAGCTTTTCTCTGCGGATAAGATCTGCACGTAATTTAAAATAGAAAAATGCCGTAACTGCGATTGCAGAAAGTGCTGAAAAAATAATAAAAAGAACGGTAGTATTGGAAGATTTATTAAGTATTATGGTTTTTTCCTCAAGATTGGTATCTTCACTTTTTACAAATTCGTCTACAATCTTCCGACATCTGTCCATATAGATTTTACTTTGCAAAATCTGATCCTGAGTCATGATAATCCCTTTTCTTCTGTTATTTACAGTAAGTTTAAGATTATCAATATTCCGCTGAACATTTATTTTGAGTAAATTGAGGCGTTTCTGCTGTTGCTTATCTTCAATATCTAAGCTTTCTGCACGTTTTATTGCCAAAGAGTATTCATGCAGACTTCTTTCATAAGGTTCTAAAAAACTTTCTTTTCCTGTGAGCTGATATCCGCGGCTTCCAGTTTCTGCATCTAAAAGTGAAACTAAAATATCCTTTACAGCGGTTACAGATCTGCGGCTTTTACCTAAGCTTTCCCTATGACTCATCTGATTCTGAATACTTAGATAAGAAGCAACAGAACTCGTTATTAAAATAATAAGTGAAAAGCTTATACCAAACTGTAAATTTCTGAGTATTTTTCTTGGCATAAAATTAATTTAGAGGTAATGTAAAATAAAATGTAGAACCTTCATCTAAAATACTTGAAACTCCTATATTACCATGATGCTGTTTGATAATTTCTGAACAGATATAAAGACCAATTCCCATCCCCTGAAACTGAAGCGATGATTCTTCAACCCGATAAAATTTCTGGAAAACAGCTTCCTGTTTATAATCGGGAATACCAATTCCGAAATCGGTAACACTTACTTTCACCTCCTGTTCTTCCTCATCTACAAAAGTGGTGACAATAATCTGATTATTCTCCGGCGAATATTTTATTGCATTGGTTAAGAAATTAATTAAAACCTGCTCTACCCTAATGTCATCTAACGGAATAAGAATATCGGGAATTATACCATGTCGCTCTATTTTAACTTTATTATCATTCGTCTGAAGAATATTTTCAATGGTATTCTGAATAAGTTTTTCCAGATTGGTAGGTTTTTTATTGATTTTCAACTTACCATTTTCAATTTTCGAAACATCGAGTAAATCTGTTATTAAGGTATTAAGTTTCTCGATCTGATCATGAACTTTTACCATGAAACCAGCTTCAGCAGTAGTTTCGCTAAGTTTAAGTTTCCTGTCTAAAAGCTGAATATATGCTTTAATACTCGTAAGAGGAGTTTTCAGTTCATGACTGGCTATACTCAGGAATTCATCTTTTTCCTTTTCAATTCTTTTCTGAGCATCAATATCTGTAAATGTTCCTACCCATTTTTTAAGTATATTATCTTCAAAAACTGGGGTAACTCTAAGCAAATGATACCTAAAATCTCCAGATTCAGTATTTTTAATTCTAATTTCAAGATCAAGAGGTTTACTTTTCTTTTTGCATCGTTCAAATTCTTCCTGAATTACATAATCATCAGGATGCGTTTCCGGAAAAACCTTTTCTGAATTGGAATACTGATACCATTTACCATTCACAAAATCTATGACTCCGTCTTCATTAAGCGTAAAAGCTATCTGAGGAAGAGATTCTAACATAAGGTGAAAATGCTCGATCTGAGATTTCATGGTAACCTGAGATTCTCGTCTTCCTTTTACTTCCAGCTCAAGATTTTGCTGAGTTTTTTTCATCTCCAGATTTTTTTCCTGAAGATTGTAAAAGGTTTTTACTTTCAGCATCAGAATTTCCGGATCTACAGGTTTTGTAACATAATCTTTGCCTCCGGAAGCATAACCTTTGGTAATAAATTTTTTCTCGGTATTTACTGCAGAAAGAAATATGATGGGAATATCCTTCGTTTTGCTGTAACCAGATAAGGCTTCTGCAACTTCAAAACCATCCATTTCGGGCATTTGTACGTCCAGAATGATTAAAGCGTAATTATTTTTGAGTGCTTTGCCTAATGCCTGTTCCCCAGAATCTGCGGTATCTACATCGAAATCTTTAGATTCTAAAAGTTTTTTTAATGAAAAGAGATTATTCGGATTGTCATCAACAATTAAAATCATAAAAATAAAATTCAGTGTTAGCTTAAAAAGATTACATTCAAAAATACTTATAATAAACAGATAAAAATTTATGTGTGGTAGATTTTTATCTATTTGGAAAGTGTTTTAAAAATATCTCCAAACAAGTAGCAAAAATTGTACAAAAGTTCAATAATGCTAACAATTTAAATACCTGAATCTTTTTTATTGCTTACAAGCACGGTTTATATCTTATTTTATGACAAATATCATTAATGAAGAACTGCTATTTCTCCGCAATTTTGAAATCCTGTTTTTTCTGTAAATACTTTTCTATGGCTAAAACAACGCCGAAATTATCGTTAGATTCCGCTTCAAAATGGGCAATATTTTTCACTGACGGATGTGCATTTTCCATTGCAAAGGAAAATTTAGAATTTCTAAGCATTTCTGCATCATTCATATAATCGCCAAAAGCCATTGTTTCTGAGGGAAGAATATTTAATTTTTTCTGAATAATCTCTAATGCTTTTCCTTTATTAATGTTTCGGTTCATTATATCTACCCAATATTGCCCTGAAATAACCACTTCTAGATTTTCGTTGGCAAAATGTTTGAGATAAGGATAAAGATTTTCTTCTGAACCTCCAGAGTGATACACCGCAATTTTAAAAGCATCATCATCCACTTCATCCATCAAATCGGGTACCTTCTGGTTTTCTGTATAATATCTTGTGAAATAATTTACAAAATCTTCATCATCACTTTCGTAGTAGGCTTTGCTTTTGGCAGAAAGTACAGCTCTCGCTCCAGGAATCTCTCGGATTGTTTTAATAATTTCTGATACAAATCTGTGGTCTAATTTATCTGCAAAAAGTTCTTTATTCTTATAAATTACATAACCGCCATTTTCAGCAATAAAACCAATTTCATCCTCAATATCTTTAAAGTACTGAGTAATTCCGGGCATTTGTCTGCCACTTGCCGGTACAAAAAGAATATTTCTCTTCTTCAGTTCTTGGTAAATCGCCGGAAAATCTGGGCTCACCTCATATTCTGAATTGAGAAAAGTACCATCCATATCGGTAACAATCAGTTTTATGTCGTTCATAAATTATAATTTAAAATCTTGAATTTTCTATTGCTATAAAGGCTTTGCAAAGATAAAATAAGTTTTTTATTTTGTTTTATAATGAACAGTGGATAGATTTTTCAATATTTCTGCACTTTGCTCAGGAGTAATATCTCGCTGGGCTTCTGCCAACATTTCGTAGCCTACCATAAATTTTTTCACTTCGGCATTTCTTAACAAAGGCGGGTAAAAATGCATGTGGAAGTGCCATTCCGGGTGTAATTCTCCGTCAGTTGGCGACTGATGAATTCCTGCCGAATATGGAAAAGACATTTCAAAAAGATTGTCGTATTTTGTAGTTAAGTCTTTAATGATGGATGCGAGAGATAATTTTTCGGTTTCGGAAAACTGTTTCAGATTTTCTATTTTTCTTTTGCTTACAATCATGGTTTCGTAAGGCCAAACTGCCCAAAACGGAACAACTGCTACAAAGTCTTCATTTTCAAGAATAATTCTTTCTCGCTTTTCGAGTTCTTGCTGAATGTAATCGGACAAAAGAGATTTTCCCGTTTTTTCAAAATGCGCTTTAAAATTTTCCTGAGTTCTTGCCACAAGAGAAGGAATTGAAGATTGTGCCCAAATCTGACCGTGAGGATGTGGATTACTGCATCCCATCATCTGACCTTTATTTTCGAAAATCTGTACATGATTGATATAATCAATATTTCCTAACTCTTCATATTGTTTTTGCCAAAGATCTACTACATTTTTAATGTCTTCAACCTCCATTTCCGGCAAAGTTAAACTGTGGTTATCCGAAAAACAGATCACACGGTTGATGCCTCTTTCAGGTTCCAGAGAGAAAAAATCTGATTTCTGAGGTGGGAATTCAACATCATCTTTCATTAAAGATCCGAAATCATTATCAAAAACAAACGTTCCTTTATAATTTGGATTTTTTTCACCGTTTACACGAATATTTCCAGAACACAAGTAACAGCTTTCATCATGAGTAGGAAGTTTCTCTTCTATTCTTTTTTCGGTTTGTCCCTGCCATGGTCTGTTTGCACGTTGTGGTGAAACCAAAATCCACTCATCCAAAAGCGGATTGTATCTTCTGTGCGGATTTTTTTTATGGTCAAACGATGATTTCATTTCTATTGTATTCATTAATTCCGTCTGATATTTTCACTCTGTAAACTTTCATTTCGATATCGAAAGCCTTTTTATATTGATTAGCAATAGTTTCTATTACCAAATCTACATTCTCATCTTTTATTAAGTTAATGCTACAACCGCCAAAACCACCACCCATAATTCTAGCTCCTGCTACTCCATTTTCTTGCAAGGTTTTTTCCACCATAAAGTCGAGTTCATCACAGCTTACTTCAAATTCGGTAGAAAGTCCGTTATGTGTTTCTATGAGGAGATTTCCAAGAGATGAAACATCACCTTTTGCCAAAGCTTCAGCTGCTTTTTGTACTCTTTCAATTTCATCGAGAAGGTAGCGGCATCTTTTGTAAGAAATCTCTCCCATTTCATCTTTTAGTTCATCCAGCATTTCAGTACTGAAATCTCTGAACTTTTCTACCTCGGGAAATCTTTCCCAAAGAACTTTTTTGCCGCGATCGACATCTTTTCTACGGTCATTATACCCTGATGTAAGATGAGTATGTTTTACACAACTGTCGAACAAAACCAAACTATACCCTTCAAGATTAGCTTCAAAATACTGGTGTTCCAGAGAGTTACAATCGAGCATTATTACCTGATGTTGCTTCCCAAAAACCGAAGCAAACTGATCCATAATACCACATTTTACTCCCACAAAAGTATGTTCGGATTTCTGACCAATGACTGCCAGTTCTTTTTCATCTAAATTTAAACTGAAAATTTCGTTGAGAAGAAACGCAAAACCGCATTCTAATGCTGCCGAAGACGACAAACCAGAACCCATTGGTATATTGCTGGAAAAAGCAATCTGTAAACCTCCGACTTCTTTTCCTATTTCCTGAATAGCATTAAAAACTCCCAATAAATAATTAGCCCATATTTTTGAAACTGGTGATTGTTTTTCATTAACATTAAAACTGAAAGTATCATTGAAATCTTTAGCAAAAAAGGTGATTTTGGCATCATCTGTTTTTCTTACCGCAAAACAAATATGTTTATCTATTGCCGCCGGAAGTACAAATCCATCGCTGTAATCTACATGTTCACCAATAATATTTATTCTTCCGGGTGCTAGAAAAATTCTTTCCGGCTCGGTTTCAAAAGCAGATCTAAATGCATCTTTCGTGTCCTGGATTAGCTTTTCCTTCATTAAAGTTTTTATTGTAATGTTCAACTTAAATATAAATATTCACACCCGTTGTGCATTTTAAATAATACTGACTTTTAAGTTGTTGATATTTCGATTGAAATAAGTTTTGTTTATAAACTGCACAACTGTTAAAGCCGTTATTTTGGCTATTAATCGGGCTTTAAAGCCTTCAAAAGTTTTGGCATAATTACGTCTAATCATGAATTGGTCGCACAGTTGCGAAAACAACGTCTCAATCCTTTTTCTTTGCTTTTTGTACAAATAAAACTGTGGTTTATACTCCTTTTGATTGATTCTTTTCGGAGTCTCCAGTTCTATGTTGGCATAAT
>NZ_JADQBD010000120.1:0-3857 GCF_017808115.1 Chryseobacterium sp. RR2-3-20
CAACCCTTACAACTATTCAGTTTTTGAATAGATTTATTTTTGATAGAAATATAAACAACCTAAAAATAAATCTCGTTTGATAATGCACTACGAGTTTTATGTATTAATATTAGAAACACAAAAGAAACAAAAACATCTGGAATCAAGAATTTTCCTATTCAAGTCCATTTGTATCAAATAAAACTAATAGATCCTAGTACAAATACTCAGTATGGAGATACAATAAGTATCAATGCAACATCTAGTACCCTAGATAACAGTACAAATACCTTTGTTGGGAATCATTTAATAAATGCAAGTTTTGCTTTTTCAACAAAATCAGAGATAAAACTTATACCAGCAATTACGCACTATGATGGGGGAACCTATCAGAAAAGTTCTACCGGTACGCCAGACGGCAGTGTAATTGTAGAAAATATTAAAATTGATATACAAAGAGGAATTTTAGTACAGTAATTATGAAAAAAACATTAATAATAATTTTATTTTTAAAATTTTGCTCGGTTTATTCACAAGTACAAGTAAAAAATACAAGTAATACAGCACCCTTAGAACCATCATCAATGCTAGATGTAAATTATTCTGATAAAGGTATCATAATACCATCATATGATTTACAGAGCCTTACCAGTATAACTACGCCAATTGCAAATCCTGTAGATGGGCTAATTATTTTTAATAAAGGTGGTAGCACAACATCTTATACTAGTGGTATTTACACTTGGTCGAATAATAGTTGGAACAAAGTTACAATCAGTGGTAACGAAGCACAATCAATGGTATTAAACATTACAAGAGCTAGTCCTCAGTCTGGCAGTCCAACACTTATTCCAGCAAATGCTTATAATAATGTCATCAACAATTTTACGGTTAGTACAAATTCTATTATCGGAGCGTCATTATCGAATGGAGATACTATAGTCTTACCCAAAGGTATTTATGTTATAAAATATAGTGTGGATACTATTAACAACCAATCAAATACCAACACAGGAGATGATAATATTAGTTACGAATTATCTGGAAATAATAAAGAAATTACGACCTGCATAAGAAGTTTTATGATAAATTCTTCTAACAGTACACCTCTTTCGGGCACAAATAGAGATTGCAAAACCTCCAACTCCTTCTCAGTTTACAATGGTACCTTCTTCTTAGATTTAAGCAATGCAACAGGTAATACAAATGTGCAACAGAGGTTTGAGTTTGATGACACTGGCAATATAAATGTTTTAAAAAGAAATCCATTGAGAATTAGAACAAACTATGTTTTGTTAATTACTAAAATGCCGAACTAAAGATTTTATAATACTTAAAACAAAAAAATTGGCAATTAATTAATCGCCAATTTTTTTCTCATCATCTGTACTAATACTTTGTGGAGTGGCTATCTTGTCGTATATCCACCGTTAGCAAAAATCGTTTGTCCGGTAATCCACCAACCATCAGTTACCAAAAATTCCACAAGCGGAGCAATGTCTTTGATGTCGGTTAATCCACCTAAATCAGAGGCTTGTTTATGATAAGCCACGGCTTCATCACTTTCTTGTCCATAGAAAAATGGCGTGTCCATCGGTCCTGGCGCTACTGCGGTTACAGAGATTCCTCTTGAACCAAATTCCTTAGATGCGGCTCTTGTAAAATGCTCAACAGGGGCTTTTGCTCCGGCGTAAGTAGAGTAGTAGCCTGTGAAAGCTGCAAGCAAAGACGTTACAATCGTGTTGATTTTCCCGTTATCATTCAGTTTTTTTCCTGCCTCCTGGATGAAGAAATAAGCGACCTTCGAGTTGATATCACTCATGCTGTCATATTCTTCTTCTGTAGTTTCCGTAAAAGGTTTTTTCAGTACTTTTCCTACCGTGTTGATGGCAATATCCACGCCTCCAAATTTTTCGATGGCTGCATCGAAAAGCTTGCTAATGTTTTTAACATCGGTCAAATCGGCTTGGTATAAAAATGCTTCTCCACCAGCATTTGTAATGTCTTCCAATGTCTTTTCTGCATCGGCTTTGGTACTGTCGCTGTTATAATGGATAACCACTTTTGCACCTTTTTTAGCAAAATCACGGCTTAATAATCCACCAAGATTCTTTGCGCCGCCGGCGATTAAAACCACCTTGTCCTTTAAATCATTTCTGCTCATAACTTTTAAATTTTTATATCATTAAAATTGATGTAGCAAAATTGGGAAAGACGGCTGTACTTTTTATGGTGAACTTTTTGGAACTTTTATTTTTTCTGAATTTTCCGGAATTGCCCCGGCGTCTGTCCTGTGAATTTTTTAAAAAACTTAGAAAAATTAGAAGGATCGTAGGTCAATAATTTTGCAATTTCAGAAACGGATTGCTCGGTGTTAAGCAATAGATCTTTTGCTTTTTCAATGATTTTGTCATCGTAAAAATGACAAGGATGATGGCCTGTTTCCTGTTGTAAGGTATCGGTGAGATGCTTGTGAGAAATAAACAGCGCATCGGCGATTTCGTTGATTTCCAAAAATTCATCAGTCCTGCCGGAAACCACATCGTTGATATGCCCATCTAAAAAACGAAAATAATTTTCAGTAATTTCCTGGCCTCGTTTTAATAAGTCATTATTAGAATCATGCATCATTTCATTTTTAAGGATGCTGTAAAAGTATTATTTTTTTAATTGGATTGAAATGAATTTTATTTTATAAGAGATTTAAGAGCTTAATTTGTTGTCAAACAATTGTTTAAAGAAAAAGCATAACCAAGTTCGGTTATGCTTTTTTGATCTCGATGGGTTCTAAATTTTAACCATTAGCTTTAGCATCAGCCAAAAGTGCTTTTGCGCTCATTTCGCCAAAAAGATTGGCAGCTAATGGGCTGTCGCCCGTAATTAGTTTTCTGTCCTGATGACAAGCACCGGAAATATTGTCGTTTAGAAATTCTACGCCCAATTTTTGAAGTTTTTCACCATAAAACCAAGGCATTTCACCCGGCTGATAACCAATTTCTGGCAATGTCACATCGATATTATCCGGAAACGCATTGATTTTGTAGCCATTATAAGGATAACTTTCAGCAGTTTCCCCGATTCCTGCAGCCAAAAGTGCAGCCGGTCCGTGGCAGATGGCAAGCATAAATTTATCTTCTTTCACCACCCAATTAATTAATTTTTTAAGGTCTTCGCTCTCAGGTAAACCCAACATGGCACCATGCCCTCCGGGTAAGAACACCGCAACGTAATCGGTATCAGAAGCGAAATTTCCGGCAACAAAATCTTTTAAACTTTTAGGTTGAGACAGTTGCTCAGAATATTTTTCAATGACATTGCTAATGCTGGCATCTTGCAATGGCAGCGCCCAAAGTTCGAGTTTTACAGAGCCGCCTGTTGGCGTGAAAAAATCCACTTCGTAACCGGCATCATTCAAATGAAGAATCGGTAAAAATGTTTCTACGGGATGATTTCCGGTAGAGAATTTTTTTCCGTTCGCCATAGCCATATATTTTTCTTCGGTACAGACTACCAGTATTTTTTTCTTTTTATCGGTATTGATATTACCGTAATCAAGTGGTTTGTAATCCGTTTTATGACCCACGAATTGAGAGCGGGAATAGAAAGAAGGTTCGTAACCGATGCCGTCAAAAACGGGTGCTTTGCTTAAATCTTGTGCTGATAATGACATAATAATTTATTTTTTAGTTAATATTTTGAATTTAATTTTAAATTAAGCTTAATCGAAATCAGTTTCTGGGGTATAATACTTCTCAATCAACCAACAGTATGGATTTCTGTTTAACCCAAATTCCGCAATAGAAAAAAAAGAGTATTTTAGTATTCTAATATCCAACTGCGTAGCAGTAGAAAAAAATAAGCGATGAAATTCGATCTAT
>NZ_JADQBD010000121.1:0-3838 GCF_017808115.1 Chryseobacterium sp. RR2-3-20
ATTAAAAAGAATGATGTTATTAAAATTCTGAAAATTTCTTTCATAGACGCTGTTTTGATGAAATTGCAGGTAACGGAAAAAGTATTGGCGAAGTGCGGGCTTTCGAAGAACTAAAAGTTCAACAACGACCAAACGTAGCGAATGCTTTTTCGATTATGCTAACTTACAAAAAAATGCAGAATTGAAAAGCATGAGCGGATTATTTTTTCTGCTTTTCAATTTTGCACTTCTCCCCGCATTTTGCCAATACAATGTTGTGCGATCGTGCTTATTCTTGCTTGGTCACCAATTAAGATTAATTTTTTGGCAATTATTTTTACAATATGTGCATTTACTGCGTTCCCTAAAGCTTTAAAAGCAGAATTTTCAGATTTTGGTAATAATAAACCATCTAAAGATTGTAGTTTTAAACCTTCTTCTTTAGTAATGTATCTTTTTTGCCATCCAATAATTGGTACTTGTGTCGATGTACAAACAAGCGATGGAAAATAATCAACTTTTTTAACTCTAATTCCCGATGCTCTAAATTGTAAAATATAATTGAAAATGTCTCTTTCATTTTCTCCTACATTCCATTCAAGTTTTTGCCAACTTTGAGAAGGTAGTTTTGAAATTTTTTTTACAACATCTTTTATATTTTTTTTGTTTTCAATATAAAAATTTCTTGACTCCCTTATATAGCGTTTTTTCCAAGTTGGAAATTCCTTTTCAACTCTGGAATAACTTGGCAAATTTTCTAATTGCATTTCTTTAGACATATTTGCTAAAGATTTTCCAAAATTACCTTTGTATTTACCTAGTTCTCTTTCACTCATAATATGAGGAAACTCATTTTCGTAAGGGTAGGTTGCTCCAAATTCCATAGCCCAAATTGGAGCACCAATAATTTTATTCTCTTTTGGAATAGATCTAATAAATTCTTGCCAAAGATTCAAACATTCTAAATTTTCTTTGGATAGATGCTTTGTAATAATTGGCTTTTTATCAATAAATCTGTTAATATCAATATTATCAGTTTTTAGTTTATCTATATCACCAAAATTGAAATAATCAAGATTGTTTAATGAGCCAACAATAAAAATTCTTTTACGATGTTGAGGAATACCAAAATCTTGTGGAGAATAAATATTTTGCTTAACGTTATAACCAATATTTTCTAATTCATTTTTGATATAATTCCATGTTTTTTCTTCATCATGTTTTGCAATAAATGCTACATTCTCTAAAATAAAATATTTTGGTTTTCTGTAATTTAAAATTTTTATAATTTCGTCAAATAAGTCTCCACGACCTTCATCTTCTCGGCCAAGTTGTTTTCCTGCTTTTGAAAATGGTTGACAAGGAAATCCTGCACAAAGAATATCATGTTCAGGAATTAAATTAATATTTTCTGAAGTTACCTTTCTAATATCACCATAAGGTTTTATTTTCCAATTCTCATAGTAAATGTCTCTCAATTCACTATTTAATTCAGATACAAATACACATTCATGCCCAAGTTCATGAAGTGCTTTGTGAAAACCACCTAGACCAGCAAATAAATCAATAAACTTCATAACTAACTTGCAATAAATGAATTTATTCTTGGTTCACACCAATTGATTAAATCTGTAGTTAAATCAGTATCGATTGCATTGATATATTGAATATTTTGATAGATTCTTGGTCTGTCAAACATAATTCCGGCATCAGTCACAACATCATCATATCTTTTTTCATTAATCACAATAGGTGCGGTAAATCCTTTTAATGGGTCGGCTCCCCAATGTATGTATTGAGTCCAAGCTTTGTATGGTATTCCTAATAATTTTTTATCCCAATTAAATCCAGCAGCACATTGTATAAGTGCCGTAATTTGACTTTTCCTTTTATCATTAAAAGGCTTCCAACAAATTATATCTACGCCTCTGTCATTGAAATTTGAGGAAGGTTCTTTAATAAAGGTTTCAAAAATATCTGTTGCAATTGTTTTTACAGTTTGCTTACTTGGATGACCATAAATAATTGAATGTCCTGAAAAGTAATTACTAACTGCTTTACTTGACAATCTTTCAAACAACTTACCTGTTTTTACAGCATCAACAGAGTTTCCATCAATGGATAAAATAATACATGTTAAATATTCTGGGAAATCTTTCCAATTTATTAACGGTAAAACTTCTCTAACATCTAATTGATACGGTTTATTGGCACCATAAAGAATTAATCTTCTTTCAAGTTCTAACCAAATATCGTCGATAAATGCTTGTTCAGGTTCAGAACCAGAAGAATCTTCAATATAAGATAGTAATTCCGATTTAGATAAACCATCATTCATCGCAAAAACGTAAAACTCCACCCAATCTGCCACATTACTAACAGAATTTGGATTTTCCATTAATTTTGTAGGCATTATAATTTAATATTATTTATTAATAAAATTTTATCTAATGTTTCCTTAATTTTTTTAATATCATCAATTACTAATTCTTTATTTGAATCATTAAATAGCCCAAGAGAGATAGCTAATAATCTATTTGCTTTGCTTAAATTTTTCTTTAGTAATTCATCTTCACCATCACTCATTTCATAAGCATCATCCAAGTTTCTAGTCTCTCTTAATATTTGGACTGCGTGTTCTTTTCTTAAAACAGGAGATAACTTAGACGTGATATCTCTTGATTCTTGAATAACGGGAAGTTTTTCATTCTCCTTTTCACCAAACAGCCAGGAAAACAAATCTTTTAAATTATCTAATTTATCTTTTGGTATAGGATTACTTAAATCAACATTTTGTAATTTTTTATCTAAGCCTATAAAATCTTTAACACCACCTTGTCCAGTTGCTAAAAGTAAATAAGAAAATAAATTTTCTGCTTTAGTCGTGTCAATATCAAATTCGTCCTTTACAACTTCAATAAGTTGATAAGATAAATAAATTTTTCTTGCAGAATTAGTTCTGTCTCCAACTTGTTTTTGAATATCATCAATTGAATTTCCTGCGTTAACCATATTTGCTACATATCTTGCTTTTGCATATGGCTCCCATTTTTTTATACCAGAAATATGTCGCACTCCTAAATAAGGTAAAACTTGTTTTCTTTCAGGGTAAATAATTACAGGAATAATTTGTAAATCATCTAAAATGTGGCTTTCAGGTGTTGGAAAGGTTTTAATTTTAAGTTCATTTCTCAGGGTATCATCAAGTAATAGTTTGATTGTTGATAATCTTCTATTTCCTTCTAATACAATAAATTTAGTTTCAGAATTATTAATAAATTCAATATATTTTTGATTTTCTTTTAAATCTTCATACGAAACACCTTCAAATTCAATAGGTAAATTTTCAGGAACTGCGACTAGAGGTTCTTCATCAAAATAACCGTTTTCGGTCATAGAATATGCTAATTCTTCTGTATCAAAGAATTTGTATAAAGCGAATATAATGTCATTTTGAGATTTTCTTTGAACATCTTGTGGCAATCTAGGGTTTTCAGGATCTAATAATAAATTCTGAGTACTAATATTTAATAATGGTCTTTTTCTTCCTGTACCTGCAAAATCAGCCATATTTATTACTTCTAATTGTTTTAATCAACAAATATAGCGAAAATTGTTAGTTAGTTTTTGGTTGTAGGATAGAATTATAAAGTTGAGAGTTGTCTTTTTAGCATGTCGCACAACGGGAAACGTATTGCTGAAGTGCGGGCTTTTACACCTGAAATTTCTACTAAAAACTGCACGAAGCAAAAAATGTTTACCGCTGACTAAATTAATAAAAAAATGGAGGCGGAAACATTTTTTGCGACTAAATTTCACAAAATTTTCAACGCAAGAGCCTTCAATCCCGCATTTTAGC
>NZ_JADQBD010000122.1:0-3764 GCF_017808115.1 Chryseobacterium sp. RR2-3-20
CTACAAGCTAAATCGAAGATATTTTGGAGATAGCCTCTTTGAAAGGCTTATTATTGCTAACATTACAGGGTTATGATTAAAAACGGATAATCAAAAATAATTTTAACTAACTGAACAATAATTTAATTTTATTGAATTTTCACATTCAGAAATTAACGAATATTTAACTACTAAAAATGTTTAATAAAGTTAATGAATTCATGATAAAATTCAAAAAATCATTAAATTTGTCTAAACTATTAAAAAAAATTAAGATGAGTTACATTTCTTACATAGAAGCGAGACAAATTTTGGATTCAAGAGGAAATCCTACAGTAGAAGTTGATGTTTTTACGGAAAGTGGAGCAATGGGGCGTGCCGCTGTACCTTCAGGAGCATCAACAGGAGAACATGAAGCAGTAGAATTGCGTGATGGCGGTTCAGAATGGATGGGTAAAGGAGTTTCTAAAGCTGTAGAAAATGTAAGAGAAGTAATTGCACCAGAATTGGTGGGTCTTCCTGTTTTTGATCAGAATCTTATCGATCAGATTATGATTGATTTGGATGGAAGCAACAACAAAGGTAATTTAGGAGCCAATGCTATTTTAGGAGTTTCTTTAGCTGCCGCAAAAGCTGCTGCAACAGAATTAAGATTGCCTTTATACAAGTATGTTGGAGGTGTGAATGCCAATACTCTTCCGGTTCCTATGATGAACGTTATCAACGGTGGTTCTCACTCAGATGCGCCAATCGCTTTCCAAGAATTTATGGTAATGCCGGTAAAAGCAGACTCTTTTTCTCATGCATTAAGAAAAGGAACTGAGATTTTCCATAATCTTAAATCTATTCTTCATTCTAGAGGGCTTTCTACTGCAGTTGGTGACGAAGGTGGTTTTGCTCCGACTTTCGCAGGAACAGAAGATGCTTTAGATACTTTATTACAGGCAATTGAAAAGGCTGGATACAAACCGGGTGATGATGTAATGATTGCATTAGACTGTGCTGCTTCAGAATTTTATAAGGATGGAATTTACGATTACAGAAAATTCCAGACCGCAGATGCACCTCAGTTTTCTAGAAGCGAGCAGGTTTCCTACCTAGCAGAATTGGCAAATAAATATCCAATTATTTCTATTGAAGATGGTATGCAGGAAGACGATTGGGAAGGTTGGAAGATGTTAACAGAAAAAATCGGCGACAGAGTACAATTGGTTGGAGACGATTTATTTGTAACTAATGTAGAAAGATTATCAAGAGGAGTAAAAGAAGGTATTGCAAATTCAATTTTGGTAAAAGTTAACCAAATCGGTTCTCTTTCTGAGACTATGGATGCAGTACAAATGGCTCAACACAACAAGTATACTTCTGTAATGTCTCACAGGTCTGGTGAAACTGAAGATTCTACTATTGCAGATTTAGCGGTAGCAATGAATTGCGGACAGATTAAAACGGGTTCTGCTTCAAGATCAGACAGAATGGCAAAATACAATCAGTTACTAAGAATTGAAGAAGCTTTAGGTGAAACTGCAGTTTTTCCTGGGTTAGATGCTTTTAAAATCAAAAGATAATTCATTGAATTTATAAATAACGGCAAGCGAAATTTTTTGTTTGCCGTATTTTATAATAAATAGTATATTTAGAAAAAAAATAAATTAAATAATGTCAGACAACAAAGTTATATTGAATTACGAAGGTAATTCATATGAGTATCCAATCGTGGATAGTACAATCGGAGACAGAGGAATAGATATTTCTAAATTAAGAGACCAAACGGGTCTTATTACTCTAGATTTAGGGTATAAAAATACTGGTGCAACCATTAGTGAGATTACTTACTTAGATGGTGACCAAGGAGAACTATTCTACAGAGGTTATCCAATTGAACAAATCGCTGAAAAGTCTAATTTTACAGAAGTAATGTATCTTTTACTTCACGGTGAATTGCCTACAGCAGATCAATTTATTACATTCGATTCGAATATTAAAAAATATAATTTCGTTGCAGAAGAGATGAAAAAGATTATTGATGCTTTCCCTCGTTCTGCTCACCCAATGGGAGTTTTATCTTCTTTAACTTCAGCTTTAACAGCTTTTAACCCTAAAGCGGTTAACGTTAATTCTAAGGAAGAAATGGATCATGCTGCGGAATTAATGATTGCTAAATTTTCGCATCTTTGTGCTTGGACTTACAGAAAAACACAAGGTTTACCATTAAACCACGGAGATAATAGTTTAAGCTATGTAGAAAATTTCTACAAAATGACTTTCAGAATGCCAAATCAGGAATTCGAAATCGATCCGGTTGTTGTAAGTGCATTAGATAAACTTTTAATTCTTCATGCAGACCACGAACAAAACTGTTCTACTTCTACAGTAAGAATGGTAGGTTCTGCTCATACAGGTCTTTTCGCTTCTGTTTCTGCTGGTGTTTCTGCACTTTGGGGGCCTCTTCACGGTGGTGCAAACCAAGCAGTAATTGAAATGCTTGAATTGATTGAGAAAGATGGTGGAGATGTTAACAAATGGGTGTCTAAAGCTAAAGATAAAAATGACAGCTTCCGTTTGATGGGATTCGGGCACAGAGTATATAAAAACTTCGATCCTAGAGCAAAAATCATTAAAAAAGCTGCTGATGATATTCTTAATGCATTAGGAATTCACGATAAAGCTTTAGATATTGCTATGCAGTTGGAAAAAGTTGCTCTTGAAGACGAATATTTCGTAGAAAGAAAATTATATCCAAACGTAGATTTCTATTCTGGAATTATCTACAGAGCATTAGGAATTCCTACAGAAATGTTTACAGTAATGTTTGCATTGGGAAGACTTCCTGGATGGATTTCTCAGTGGAAAGAAATGAGACTGAAAGGAGATCCTATCGGAAGACCAAGACAGGTATATCAAGGAGCTCAAAAAAGAGATTATATTGATATCGCTAACAGATAAGATTAACTTTATATTGATTAAAATCCCAATGTTTTCAAAGCTTTGGGATTTTTTTTGTGTATTTTTTTTAATTTTTTTCTCAAGTTCTGTAACAAATCTGTCAAATTTATTGTCTTATAAAGTATAAGAAGCATTTGTTTGTTTAAAATTTTTAAAATTTAATTATTTGTAAATCAATACGTTGTTCAAGTAACAAAAATATTTACACTACTTTGTATTGCATGATACTAAAAAATTAATATATCTTTGCAATGTAAAATATTAACAAATACAAGCTTCTGATAATTCATCGGTGATGATATCCAAATTATCTTAAGAAAAAGAAAAAATTAAAAACAAAATCTAATATGAAAACTCAATTACTAATAGCTGCCATTTTTTTTAGTGGATTTACATTTGCCCAACAGAAAAAAACAGATTCTTTAGAAACAAAGAAAATAGATGAAGTTGTAATTAAAAAACAAGTATTCAAAAAACAAAGCGACCGTTTTGTTTACGATGTTGCAGCTTCTCCCATTGCAAAAGGGAATACAACATTTGATGTTTTGAAGCAAACACCTCTTGTTTCTACAACGGATGATAAAACCTTGAAAATTGCAGGAAAAAATAGTGCTCAGATTTTTATCAACGGAAGAAAATCTAATATGGATGCAGAATCTCTTGTACAATTTCTGAAAAACACTCCGGCAGAAAATATTCAGAAAATAGAAGTAATTACAGTTCCGGGAAGTGAATTTCAGGTTGAACCCAAATCACGCAGTTGAAATTTTTTGAGATAAGTCTATGGGGTAATCCCAAATTCCGACGAACCATTTTCTGCGTTTTTTGGTGAGTGCAAT
>NZ_JADQBD010000123.1:0-3710 GCF_017808115.1 Chryseobacterium sp. RR2-3-20
ATTCAGAAAAGTGTTGCTGTAGAACGCACTTTTTTTGAAGATCTTTCCGATGAACAGCAGATTACAGAAAAACTTCAGAATTTAAGTGAAGAATTGCACATCAGGCTCCAGAAAAATAATATTTTGGGACGTTCTTTAACTTTAAAGATAAAATATAAAGATTTCTCTCTTTTTACCCGAAGTTTTACAAAAGACGAATATTTCAGTTCGCCCGAACAATATTTTTCAACCGCAAAAAAATTATGGGAACTCCGCCCTTTCGATAAAGCGGTACGATTATTGGGATTATCATTATCACACCTCAACACAGAAGAAAAAAAGCAGATCTCTGTTCAGCTTAAAATTCCTTTTGAGGAGTTTGAATAAGCAAAATCTCATTAATTGATATCACAAAATTTACTTTTATTATGAACTCAACCATGATACAGTTTTTCCATTGGTATTCTGAAGGAAAAGGAAAACTATGGAATCACGCAGCAGAACAATCGCAATATTTATCAGATTTAGGAATAACTTCAGTTTGGTTTCCGCCTGCTTACAAAGGAACAGATGGAGAAAATTCGATAGGATATGATGCTTATGATCTTTTTGATCTCGGTGAATTCGATCAAAAAAATGCTGTTGGAACAAAGTATGGAACCAAAGACGATTACCTCAATGCTATTAAAAGTCTTAAAGATAAAAATATACAGGTTATTGTAGATATTGTGTTAGGGCATAAAGCCGGTGGAGATGAGCTTGAAAAATTCAAAGCAGTAAAAGTGGATGAAGAAAACAGAGATAAAGTGATTTCGGATACGATTGAAATAGAATCTTATACAAAATTTACGTTTCCCGGAAGACAGAAGAAATATTCTGAATTTGAATGGAATTTTACCTGCTTCAGTGGTGTAGATTATGCAGAAGGTAAAGATTCTCACATTTATAAAATTATTTCGGAGTACGGCGATGGATGGGAAAAAATGATTGATGATGAAAAAGGGAACTATGATTATCTAATGTTCAATGATGTAGAACACAGAAATCCTCATGTTCGCGAAGAGCTGAATAAATGGGCTCAGTGGTATTTCGAACAGACAGATTTTGATGGAGTAAGATTGGATGCTTTAAAACATATTTCGTTCGATTTTTATAAAGAATGGCTTACACTTCTCCGCTCTAATACCGGGAAAAATATTTTTGCAGTAGGAGAGTATTGGGCTCCCGGATATTTGGATTTGCTTCAGAAATATATAGAAACTACAGAAGGTTGCATGAGTCTTTTCGACAGTTCTCTTCAAAATAATTTCTGTACCGCTTCAAGAGAGGGAAATTCTTATGATTTGAGAAGAATTTTTGATGAAACTTTAACTCAGGCAGATCCTATGCATTCTGTAAGCCTGGTAGATAATCATGATACTCAGCCTTTGCAGGATTTAGAAGCTCCGGTGGAATATTGGTTTAAGCCTATTGCGTATGCATTAATTTTGTTGCGTGAAAATGGTTATCCCTGCATTTTTTATCCCGATTTATATGGTGCTCATTACAAAGATTATGACAGAGAAGGAAATGAACAGGAAATTTTTCTTAATAAAGTAGATGGAATAGAAGGGTTGCTAAAAGCGAGAAAAGATAATGCTTACGGTATTCAGCGAGATTATTTTGAAGATGCAAATTGCTTAGGCTGGGTAAGAGAAGGAAATGATGAATATTCTGGCTGTGCAGTAGTATTGAGCAATAAAGATGCTTATGAAAAACCTATGGAAATGGGCGAAAAATATGTAGGTAAAACTTTTTTTGATCTACTTGGGCGATTTGAAGATAAAGTTGTGATTAATGAAAATGGTTGGGGCAATTTCCCTGTTCCGGCAGGAAATGTAAGTGTTTGGATTTCCGAGTAAATAGTAGCTCCCAAAACCAATAATTGTAGAATCCCACATTTATTTATAGCAATGATTTTTTCATACTGTAATTATTTAAACAAAAAATCCGCTTTAAGTGAAGCGGTTTTTGTATTATTCAAAATGGGAAAATGTTGAGTAGCAAATGCATTTTCATTGGTTTATTTAGTGGAAAGCACTTCTTCGCTAATATCTGCAACCTGAATGCTTTTAATAGCTGATTTGGGTGATGATGTTGTACTTCCGCCCATGATGTATAATTTATTGTTATAGATTTCCGCAGCAGCATGTCGTCTGGGAATCATGTTGGATGATAACTTATGCAACTGTTTGGTTTCTGTATCAAAATAAGCCATAAAATTTTGATTGTTATAACCACCTGCAATAAAAATCTTATTACCCGATACCGCTAATGAATGACCGGATATCGCAGCAGGCATCGTATATTGCTCTGTCCACTCATTTTTTTTGAGATCGAAAACATTGACTAAGCGGGATGAGGTGCCATTAAAACCACCAATTACATAGAGCTTATCATTCACAATTTTGCCTCTTGTTTCTCTGGCTGTGGGCATATTCGGTAAAGGATGCCATGTATCTGAAGCAATGTCATAATATTGAAATCTATCAGAAAATACAGTGGTTGCGGCATTATTTAGTCCACTTCCTCCAAACGTATATATTTTTCCGTTGTGGATGGCAGAACCGGCATTTCCGGTGTAGGCACGGTTAACAGCTCCCTTCTTTACTTGATGCGTTTCAAGGTCTACAATTTCAAGATGGCTGTTTCCCCACCCGTTAAAAATATAAATTTTATTTTCGTAAGTCTCCGAATTGGCGAATCTTTTGGGAACCAAAGTAGCATTGATGACACTCCAACGGTTGTCTTTAATACTGTACTTTTCAATAAAAGTAGCATTACCATCCGAATCTTTGTAGCCATTGCTTACATAGATATTGCCATCTGCAATGGTACTGCTTGTCGCTCCTCTTTTTACAGACATATCCGAAACCTGCTTAAAATGTAAGGTTTGCGCTTGGGTTAAACATAAACCGAAAAAGAAAAGAAGGAAAGATTTTGTTTTCAATGGATGTGGGATTTGGTTTTAAAGATAGGGAAAAGTGATGAAAAAAGTCACGGATTGGAAATCCGCGATATTGGGGAATTTTCGATGTTGAGTTTGTTTTTATACTAAAGCCACACGAAAAGATTCGTGGCAGCAGTGACATTGGGAAAAGTAAAAACCGCTTTGGAGGAAGCGGTTTTTTTTGTTTTGTTAATTGCTCAAAGTCGGGAGACTTTGCGCAGTGGTGGGGAGTTCCCTTATGAAAACTTAAAGATGGACATAAATGGATGGCCATATTGGACAAATATGTCAGGCACCTATTCTAGAATTGGACAAATTTTAAATTTTATGACGCAAAGAATTGCGTTTTTGGATAATAAATTTTCCTACTTATAATTAAGTTTATGAATGAGTTTACTTCCGATTTTAATGAATTTTTTCTCAATTAAGTTATAGGTAAAATAAGATATAGCCACGCATATTGCAAGGACTATTGATAATCTAATAAAATAATTTAGAGATCTAATTTCGCTAAAATCGGATAGGTTAAACTTATCGAGCCAGTAGATGACAGCAAAGTGAGTGATATATAAGCTAAAACTTAGTTTTCCTATAAATGTTGTGAATTTGTTCACTAATAACTTTGATGGAAAAGTACTTAAAGTAAATGAATATCCGTAATTTATCATAACTTTTGTATATTTGTAGTAATCAAACAATTAGATATGAATTTATTCAGTTTTTCAGCACATTTTGGGACAGA
>NZ_JADQBD010000124.1:0-3480 GCF_017808115.1 Chryseobacterium sp. RR2-3-20
TCAGACAAATGAATTCCCCGCACCACATTATAATAATATGCACCCGATTTTCCAAAAAGTCTGGTTAGATCTTCCAGAGATTTCTTTTTTAAATCTTTTCCTTTGAAAATAGATAAGCTGAACATTTTATTGGCAGTAACCTTTCCTACACCATAAAATTTTTCTACAGGTAACTCTTCCAAAAACGCTTCTATTTTATCTGGATGAATGGTTTTTTGTCCGTTGGGCTTATTAATATCCGAAGCAACTTTTGCTAAGAATTTATTAATAGAAATTCCTGCAGAAGCGGTTAATCCCGTTTGCTCAAATATTTTCTGCCGAATTTCTTTAGCTATCTGATTTGCCGAAACCATTCCCATTTTATTTTCCGTAACATCCAAATAGGCTTCATCTAAAGAAAGTGGTTCTACAAGATCTGTATATTCGTAGAAAATCTCACGTATTTTCTTAGAAATTTCTTTATACCTAGCAAATCTTGGCGGAACAAAAATAAGATGCGGACATTTCTCTTTGGCGGTTTTACTTGGCATTGCAGAACGAACTCCATATTTTCTGGCTTCATAACTTGCCGCAGAAACAACTCCGCGATGACCGCCTCCCACAGCAATTGCTTTTCCCCGAAGTGCAGGATTATCATATTGTTCCACAGAAGCATAAAATGCATCCATATCAACATGAATTATTTTACGATTGGGAAAAGAAGAATCCATATCACAAAGATATGGATTCTAATATTTCATCGAAATCTAAAGTTTTAGTTTAACCTAAAATACTTTGCTAATTTATTTTAAAAGTCTGTCTATAGTTTTTTGAATTTCCGGATCCTGAGGATTTATCGCATAGTATTTGGCTATTTTAGACTGTTGGTCTATTACCATATAGCGTGGAATCCAGTTCAAATCAATATAATTATTGAAATTATTTTTCCAGCCTTCAGAAAACCAATAATTTTCTTTTTCTTTCATATTGAATCTCTCAAGACTGCTGTCGAATTTCTCTTTAGATCTTTCTAATGAAAAAAAGACAAAATCTATAGTAGGATTATTTCTTTCGAGCTCCTCTGCTTTCGGTAAAGCCTGAAGACAGTCTCTACACCATCCTGCCCAAAAGTCGATAACCAGAATTTTTCCTTTATGCTGATCCAAAATCTGCTGTACGCTTATTTTATTTCCGTTTTCATCTTCCAGTTTCTGTGTTAAAGCTTCATTAGAAAACTGAGTCTTATTTTGTTTAGGAATATCCTGTGCAAAGTTTAAAGTACATATACTTAACCATGCAAAAATCATGATCTTCTTCATCTCTATCTCATTTTTATACAAATCTAATGATGTTGTTTTAATTTTCAGAAAAAAATGATTGAAATCTATTTTATAAATATCTCTGATAAGAAATATTCAAAAAAAATCTGCAAAGAGATTGCAGATTTTTTTATTTTTTATTTACATAATTGATAATCAACTGATTGAACTCCTCTTTTTTATCAATAATCACATTAATAGGCCAGTAATACACCAAATCTCTTAGATAATCGAATGTTTTAAGCCGCACATAATCTTTTTCTGTGGTGAGAATAAGTTTGTATTCTCCGAGTTTCTTATATTCTGTAATGATATTTTTAATATCAGCTTCCGAAAAATTATGATGATCTCTGAATTTCAAATGCTTTACACGTTGCGAAAATTTAGAAAGATGATTCAGAAGAGGTTTCGGATTGGCAATTCCCGTAATAAGAAGAATGTCGTAATAATTCAGATTATTATCCGGCAACATTTTATCTTTAGAATATACGTTTTCGTCGTAGCCTATGGATGAGAAAAAAACTTTCTGATGACTTGCAGGTTTTATTCTGGAAATATAATACTGCTTTTTCTCTTCTGTAAGTTCATCCGGGCATTTACTTACCATGATAACATCTGCTCTTCTGGCTCCAGATCTGGATTCCCGCAAATCTCCTGCAGGAAGAATAAAATCTTTAAAATAAGGATCATTAAAATCGGTCATCAAAATATTGAAACCCGGTTTTATGGCTCTGTGCTGCATTGCATCATCCAGAATAAGCACATCCAGATCCATATCACTAATCACCTTTTTAGCTCCCGGAACACGCTGCTCCGAAACGGCAATTACAAATCTGTTTTTAAAACGCTCAAAAAGCTGCATAGCTTCATCACCAACAGTTTTATAATTGCTGTCGTAGTTGGTTACATCATACCCTTTGGTTAACCTCCCGTATCCGCGAGAAAGCACACCTGTTCTATAATTTTTAGACAGAAATTTTGCCAAATACATTACCATCGGAGATTTTCCGCTTCCGCCCACAGAAAGATTCCCCACATTAATTATTGGGGTTTTAAACTTTGTAGATTTAAAAATTCCAAGATCATACATTGTGTTACGAAAGCCCGTAACCATTTGAAAACCTAAAGAAAAAGGATAGAGATACCATCTTTTCATACTTTGGCAAAAATAAGAATTTTAAAAACTATCTTACGAAATTTTAAGCCGGTTTTTTAGAAATTAATTATAATAATAAATAGTATTAATTAAAGTATTTTTGCAGAAAAGATTTCCTTCAACAGAAATTATTTTATTTTTTTACGAAAAAACATATTCAATTTAATAAAAATCAGCTTTGAGATATTTCATAGAATTTTCTTACAATGGCAAAAATTATTTTGGTTATCAGATTCAGCCAAAAGACATTTCGGTTCAGGAAGAATTAGAAAGGGCACTTTCTACCATTTTAAGAGAAGAAATTAAAACCACAGGAGCAGGCCGAACCGACACTGGAGTTCATGCAAAGAAAATGTTTGCCCATTTCGATACCCATTTGGTTTTACCTGAAAAACTTACACATCAACTCAACAGTTTTTTACCTAATGATATTTCTGTAAAAAGGATATTCGAAGTAAGAAATGATTTTCATGCCCGTTTTGATGCCACCTTCAGAACCTATGAATATTATATTTCTTTAGATAAAAATCCTTTCACCACAGATTCTGCATGGCAACATTGGAGAAGAGATTTAGATATTAACAAAATGAATGAAGCCTGCAGCATTTTATTTGAATATGAAGATTTTACAAGTTTTGCCAAGCTTCATACCGATAACAAGACCAATTTATGTGAAATTTACATCGCAAAATGGGAACAGAACGGCACAGAGCTGAAATTCACCATTTCTGCCAACCGATTTTTGAGAAATATGGTGCGTGCCATTGTAGGAACTATGGTAGAAGTGGGATCAGGAAAAATAAAGCCTGAAGATCTAAGAAAAGTAATAGAAAATAAAAACCGTAATTCCGCAGGAACTTCGGCTCCTGCTCACGGACTTTTTCTGGTGGATGTTGGGTATAAATTTTAAATATATAAAATGATTTCAACCTGTTGTGCATTTAGCACAAATTAATTTTTAACTTATTCAAACTTCTCTTGAAGACGAAAAAATTGAGATATTGAATCATGGTAAAAGAAGTTATT
>NZ_JADQBD010000125.1:0-3472 GCF_017808115.1 Chryseobacterium sp. RR2-3-20
AGGGGTTCTTTTTTGAAATTAAATGTAAAGCTAAATGTAAAATAGGTATTTAGGCTGTTTCTATTTTTAATAATTTTTATTTAGGACAGTATTGATTCTAATGCAGAAATTTTTTGAATCTTTTCTTTTAACTCATTGTCTTTTTCCTCGTTCACAATTTTGTGTGACGATTTATCAAAATTATCGTTGAAAAAAGGAAGCGTAAAAGTTTCCACTATATTTCCTCCGTGAAGCGGGAAACGTTTTGTTGCTGCTTCCAAAACACCCAATCCTCCTCTTGCTCCGGTAGCTGTAGCCATCAAAAGCATTGGCTTTTCGTTCCAGACAGCTCTGTCTTTGATTCTGGATGTCCAGTCGAAAACATTTTTAAATGCCGTAGAATAGGTACCATTGTGCTCTGCTAAAGATATAAAGATAACATCTGCCGCATCAATTTTTGCTGCAAAGTTTTTTGCTTCCTGAGGAACACCGCTTTCCACTTCACGCTGATGTTTGTAGATGGGCATTTCAAACTCGTTCATATCTACAGTTTCTATTTCTGCATTTTCTACTAAAGATGCCGCGTAAGAAACTAATTGTTTATTGATAGATGTTTCGGAATTACTTCCTGCAATTGCTAAAATTTTCATTATTTAAAATTTATGTATCTTTAAAATTATCCTTGATTTAATGCTGCAAAACTAAAAGATTCTTTCCAAATTAATCTGGTAATTGCATAGGAATTTCCATTAATAAAATTTCAGCATTTTCTTCAGCTTCCAAAACGAAACTTTCGGTATCCCAAACTCCCAGTGCATCTCTTTCATTTAAAATCTGATCTCCAATTTTTGCTTTTCCTTTAATAACGAAAACGTACACTCCATTTCCTGATTGATGGATTTTATATTCTTTAGAAAAACCTTTATCGAATTTTGCCAGATTAAACCAGGCATCCTGATGAATCCAAACTCCGGCATCTTCTGCATTGGGAGAAAGAACCTGCTGAAAATCATTTTGAACAGAGTTTTCTTCAATGCTCATTTGGTCGTATCTTGGTGTTACGCCCATTTTGTTAGGAATTACCCAAATCTGCAAAAGCTTCACCGGAACTTCACCTGCATTTTCTTCACTGTGCATAATACCTGTTCCCGCAGACATTACCTGAATATCTCCTTTTTTAATAATTCCGGAATTGCCCATATTGTCGCCGTGTCTCAAATCCCCTTCCAACGGAATAGAAATAATTTCCATATCTCTGTGAGGGTGTTTCCCAAATCCCATTCCGCCTTCAATGAAATCATCATTTAAAACTCTTAAAACACCGAAGTGAATTCTTTCCGGATTGTGATAATTGGCAAAACTGAATGTATGATGGCTTTTTAGCCAACCATGGTTGGCGTAACCTCTGCTGTCTGATGAATGATATACTGTTTTCATATTTTTATTGTTTAAAATTATAATACAAATTTACAGCTTGATAAATGCAGAAATATTAACGTAGGATAAGAAATGCAGAACTATTGCTGAAAGAAATATTCTTTAATCTTAGTTGCCATATCATCCCGAAACTCCTTTAAATCCTGTTTTGATTTTTCGGGTTCAGATTCAATACGATCAATAATCTTTTTATATTCGTTAAGTTCTTCCGACGGTTTTTCGCTCTTATTATTTTTTAAATAAGTATAAGAATTCCTCTCATAATAAGTGATTACTTTTTTAAGAATATCTTTATAATTATCGCCGTCACTGGCAAGATAAGTTACGACAACTTCATTAATGAAATTATCGGCATCTCCTCCTACACCATCATAATTATTGAAACCATTGCTCTTATCTAACTCTTTTTTCCTTATTTTTCCCAGAAAATATAAGAATGCACTTTCATTATACTTTTTCTGATTTAAATATTTTAAAGAATTGCTTAAATACTGTAAAGGATACTGGCTGTCTAATTTTCTTGCTAAAGAAATAACCTCTTCCTTATTGAAATTGGAGATTTTACCTATTTTCAATAAAGAATCAGATTGAATAATTACATTTCTGTACCCGTTTACTAACTCCTGATCTGTCTGTGCTTTAAGCTGAAAAGAAATCAATACAAAAAGAAGTAAACCAAAATTTTTACTCTTTGAAACTACCTTATTTTTAATCCTCATTTTTTGTGTTTTTTTTGTTGAATTGTATTTTATTAAGTCTTACTTTGAAATAAATTCTTGGATATTAAATCCTTGCAAGTAAGAAATTTTCCAAACATTATTTTCTTTTACGGCTTTCACTTTGTACTTAAAACCATCTCCCCAAGTCCAGTTAAATGTCGCTTTTTTGTCTTTAATAATTAGGTTCTGTATTTTTATCTTTCCCAGTATTTATCCGGATTATCTTGACAGTCACACCACGGATTAGCATCATTTCCGTACGGAGGAAGTTCGCCAACGTAATACACCAAAGATTTATCCTTCATTTTCTCGTTAATTGTTACTGCAATCTTATCATAGTTTCGAATAAATTCTTCAGAAAAAAAATGAGTATTTTCGAGTTCTTTCAGCCTTTTTTGATGTCTTTTCCAATCAAGCCCTGTATAAAGTGAATCGGTATTTTTAACTAATAAAGGTTCAAAATCTTCCTGCGAACTTTTCGTTTCACTCCATTTGTAAAGTTTTTTAATCAGGTTTTCAAGTTCCAGAGCATCATTTCGGGAATCCGCTTTATTTTCCGCTGGTTCAGAAACAATTATTTTCGTTTTTGAATATTCATTACACGAAAAAAAAGCAATAGACAGACGTAGAATTGCGATTTTAATAAATTTCATCTCAATTTTTCCGTTAATTTATTGAATTAAAGCTACTTACTTTTTAAGATTTTGAATTAGAATATCTTCAATTGGAGCTTTTTCAGTAACCACTTTATTTACAATTTCGTTGGGAACAGTCATAGACAATACGTATTGTTTTATCTTCCAGATTCCATTTATTTTCTCTAACACTCCAGATCCACGACAAATTTTCATTTGTGTATCCAGTAATTCGTCAAACCAAGCCAGTTTTCCGTTTTTATCGAAATAAATATTTCTTTTCAGCGAAGTAAAATTCCAAGTCTTTTTCTTATCAAAATAAGGTTTCGCCCAAACCATAAACTCTTTTTTGTTCCAAATTTCAGTAGCATCCGTTCCAATGAAAGTAGATTCATCGGCAAAATAATTAAAGTATGTATTAAAATCTGAATTTGCTGCCGCAACATTAAATCCGTTGAGCATTTTGTCGATTTCAGTTTTTTCTTTTTCAAATTTCGTTTGTGCAGAAACAAAAACACAGCTTACAGCCAATAAGATAACGATAGAAAATATTTTAGCCTTTTTCATATATAATTTAAACAATTGCTTAATTAATGGCAATTTACCCGTAGTGCATTATAGAAAAGGTTGCTCAAGTAACTAAAAATTAGTATATTGTATTGACTACCAATCAAATACAATTATGAGCAACCTTGAAGCAAG
>NZ_JADQBD010000126.1:0-3434 GCF_017808115.1 Chryseobacterium sp. RR2-3-20
GCTTGCTTTAGCAAAGCCATTAATTATTAGTAATTCATTCAGACATTCGCCATTAGGCAGAATGACATAAGCCAGATCTCTCAGCCAAAAGTCTGTGCGGTTGGCAAGTTCTGTTATGAGTGTTATTCTAGTACCAGGTGGACACACGTTCAAAACATAATCCAACGACATCAAACCGTATTGAAGCAGTAAACTGGCAGGTATGCCGCTTTTCGCTTCATCCTCGCGCATTTTTCTTGAAAAATGAACTTCCGGTGCATCCAAGCCGTAAAGACGAATTTCGCGCCTTTCCTGTCCAAATTCCTGTTTAACTTTTAAACTATCTCCGTCCAAGACTTCTTCCACAATCCAAAACGGCTGCTCGTGAATGTTTTTGATTTGAAAATATTTTGTTGATGGATTTTCAGTTGTGCTGCTTTCCATTTCGTTAGCATTTGCACTAATTGCTTTGTAATTCATTGTTTTACAGTATTTTAACTATTGTTTTTATAAAGATAAACAATGATATTTGTAATAGTCTAGACAACAGTGTTTTTCTCTCTTTTCTAATTTCAAAAATTTTAAACAATGGCAAGACAAAAAGGTCTTATGAAATACGTCGGTACTATTGGCGACGTTAGACATTTCAAAATCAAAGGACAAGAAGGCTTCTTCGCAGGTATGGTCGGCGGTCCGACTGCTGAACAGGTGAACAATGCGCCCGAGTTCGAAAGAACGCGTGAAAATATGAACGAATTTGGCGGCTGCGCCAAAGTCGGTAAATCGTTAAGAACGGCGCTTTCCGCTCTTATGGGAAAATTTACAGATCCTCAGGTTACAGGTCGTTTGACTTCAATTATGAAGAAAATCAACCTGGAGGACGGAACCGAAGCCAGAGGTTACAGAAAGGTGGAAGTTTCCACACAGAAAAATTATCTGCTTGGATTCGAGTTCAACAAGAATCTTTCAATCTCAGGCATCTTCAATGCTCCGTATGACATTGAGCCGGACGCCGGAAGAACTTCTTCAGATTTCATCGTGGCGGCGTTTAATCCTGCTGATTTGATTTCTGCTCCTTCAGGATCCACGCACTTCAGACTGATTAACGCTTTGGCGGTTCTTTCTGATTTTTCTTACAACCCAACTACAGGATCATATGAGCCGGATGATATGGTTAACAACGAGTTAACCAACATCGCTTATTCTCCGTACATTCCTTTGAATGCGGCTTATGCAGGTTCAACCATTACCGCGAACCTTCCGGGTGCTCCGGTGCTGGACAATAAGGTTTCGGTGGTACAGTGCATCGGGATTGAGTTCTTCCAGGAAGTGAACGGAAACTATTATCCATTTGCCTCTGGAAACTGTCTCAAAATCGAGGAAGTATTTTAGAATAAAATCTTCAAAGGCCTTCCCAAACCGGGAAGGCTTTTTTGTTTAATCTTTAAATCTTACAAAAAATGAAAGCAAAAATAATCAGGGTTGCCCAGGGCAAAAACTCTACGCTTTCCCATCTCTACATTGACGGCATTTTTCAGTGCTTTATGCTTGAAGATAAAATCCGCGAAAAGAAAATCATGAAGCAGACCGCCATTCCTGAAGGCATTTTCAAACTTCGTTTAAATACCTGGGGCGGAATGAACAAGACGTATTTTCATAAATACGGACCAATCCACAAAGGCATGATTGAGATTGCCGAACTTCCCACCTTTTCCGCAGTCTACATTCACATTGGAAATACGATTGAACATACGGCAGGTTGTCCGCTTGTCGGACTGTCATACATTAAAAAAGAAGGCGATTATCAGGTTCTGCAAAGCGTGGACGCTTACAAACAAGTTTACCGGAAACTTTACGAAGTGGCAACCGGAAAGGATAATCAGATTGAAATCAGTAACAATTTTCAATTCTAAAAAATGAACATTATGGAAAATGAAATCACAGTGAGCGTGTTCTTTGGTTTTATCAGCAGTGTTCTTTTGGCAGTAGTCGCCTACTTTATACGGCAACTGCACACCGACTTTAAAAGTATGGAAAAGGATATGACAGAGGTCAAGACAATGGCTTTAATCATCAAAACCGAGTTTAAAAATTCTCAGGATCTGCTCAATCAGAAAGTGGAATATCTCGAACAAAGGATCAATAAAATAGAGTTAAATCAATTAAAACATTCAGACAATGAAAAATAGAAACCTAAATTTAGTGGATCGCGTGTTGGAACCAACGCCAAAATGGTTCAGAATCGTTCGAAATATCGGTTTGGCTTTGTCGGCGGTTGGCGGTGTTCTTGTGGCTGCTCCGGTTGCACTTCCTGCAGCAGTCGTTTCCGTCGGTGGGTATTTGCTTTTGGGCGGTTCCATCATCGGGGCGGTCAGTCAGACTGCAATCAGTTCTGAAGAGTATGGCGAAAAATCCCAAAAATCGGGCGGAAATTCGTCCGAAAATTCACCTGCAGAATTAGACAAATAGCGTTTATCAGGCGCTTATCTTCAACGAAAATTATTCAGGCCGGTTCATAAGACCGGCTTTATTATTTGCTTTCGTCCGTTTGCAGCGTTTCTTATAAAGGGGCGAAATATGTGTGCTTTATGTTGCGTTTATCGGTTAAATTAGGGTGAATCAAGTCAAAGTCAGGGTGTGTAAAAATTAGCGAGGGCATCCGGCGGCTGGTCGGCGCGTTAAAATTTTGAAAGTCAGGCAAATAAAAAACTTCCCGAAGGAAGTTTTTGAAATTTACATTGTTAAATAATAGTGTCGGACTAATGAATGCCGCAGTTCCTGGATGGATTTGGACTGCTCTTGGATCTTCTGCTCCAATTCCCACGTGGATTTGATTTTGTTGACCATTTTTGGGTTTCTGTTGGCTTTTTCAATGCCGGGTTGAATCCATTGGAAAAGCAGTTTTTTCAAATCTGAAAGGCGAAGCATTTCAATGACTGAGCCGCAAAGGTGCGGGTGAAAGAATCCGTTTTTCCAGAGGGCGTAAAAGGTCCAGTAAACGGTTTCAATTTCTTCGGGACTGCTGCAATAATAAATAAAGCAGTTCGGGCAAGGTTGGCGTAGGGGTTTTCCTGCGTTGCGTCCTCTGTTCAGAATGTAGATTGCCTGTTCAGGCGTTTCGCGGTGCACGGCGTACGTGCGTACTTTGTTTGTAAGCATAATTTTGGTTTAAAAAATTTTGCTCCGCTGAAATATTTCTAAAAGAAAAAACAAAAAAAAAGAAAGTGCTCTACCCTCGTGGAAGGAAAATGCGATGCAATATTTTTTTGCAAAAAAGATGGACGTATCGTTTTTCACGGCTATCTTTTTTGCAAAAAACCCTTTAGGGCTTGATATTGTCGGCGCATTTTCCTGAAAACAGACCTTTACTTTCTTTTTTTTTATTTTTTCTTATCCCGAACTTTCTAAGAAGGAAATTCCAAAACTTCGATTGATGGGGATAATTGCTTGTGACA
>NZ_JADQBD010000127.1:0-3341 GCF_017808115.1 Chryseobacterium sp. RR2-3-20
CCCAAAATGTGCTGAAAAACTGAATAAATTCATATCTAATTGTTTGATTACTACAAATATACAAAAGTTATGATAAATTACGGATATTCATAAAAAAATTGACAATTGATATAAAAAATTTTAGAAGAAACTAATATGAGAAATTTTACAGATAATAAGCCTTTATTACAAAATATTCAAAATAATGACATAAAAGAAATTAAACGTATCCTAATAGATAATATCTTTTTTCTTCAAGGTAATAGAGAAGAAATCAATAAAGCTATTCGGTATGCTTTAGATAAAAGTGATTTTCGTTTCGATGAAAATAAAGATTTAGAAGTATCAAATATAAATGATAAAGAAAGATGTTTTTCTGAAGAGCAATTTAATTTGGGTGAAAATTATTCAGAAGAACGTTATAATGTTTTGGTAGACTTGTATAATGAAGTTTACGCCAACAAAGAATATATCTACGAAAATGAACCTGCAACAGATAAAAATAAAGTAGCCAAAATAGTTGCAGTGGCTGTAGGTGTGGGTATTACTGTGTATATTTTATATAGAATTTTAGATTAATGAGTACAGAAATTCAAAAAACAAATCAACAAGTTACAACTATTATTGATTTTGATGCCATACAGTTCAATTTACAAAAAAAATATTTAGAAGAAGATATTAGCATTCTACCTATTAACGATATACAAACATCTGAAGATTTAATTACTCAAACTCGCTTTTTTGAACTTGAAAAATTTGTTTATGAAAAAGATATTAAAATATCGTATAAACTTAAATCAGTTTTTAGTGCATTACATTCTGTAAATAGTTCGGTGATTTTTAAAATTGTTTCTAATGGTACACAATGTACTATATATATTGGCGTAAAATCTAAAGCAGTTACAAACGCATCTAAAGTATTAACCGGAGCATTAAAAGGAAATTTTCCGGGAACAATATTTGTAGAAAACGAAGGAAGTGATGGTGCTTTAAAAAATGATGAAGTAAGCGATTTACAAAATAAAATTCTTAACGATTGCAAAGAAATAACAGCAGTTGTAGGTACACCATCGTTAAAAGACCAAGAAGAAGATCAGTTTATTCAGGGAATCGAAAACCTTATTTTAGGAATGAATGGTAAACCATTTACTGCTATTTTTATTGGCGATCCTGTTCCTGCAAACCAAGTAGAATTTACTTTAGATACTTACGAACAAATTTACAGTGTATTATCTAGCGAAAAAGAATTTGTTATAACAGATGGAGAAAATGAGTCGAATTCCACTTCATTCAGTACTTCAATAGGTAGTACATCTTCAACATCTGCAAGTGTTACAGAAGGTACAAATGAATCTACAACAACAAATTCTGGACCTTGGTTTGGAAGAAAGCTAATGAATGGTTTTTTTGGAACAGGCTCAAAAAATGCTGATAGCATATCTCACGGATTAGAATGGAGCCTTAACACCATCTCTAAAGTACTTGATTTAACAATTGGTAATGATATACGTAATATTCAAACTCAATTAAATAAAGAACCAGATTTTAAGATTAAACCAGATTTAAAAACCAAAACAGATGGTAGTAAGACAAAAGGCACAAATCATTCTGAAACAACATCTACTGTAGAAGGAACTAGTAAAAATACTACTGAAGGAGAAAATACTTCCACAGGCACCTCAAAATCTCATCAAAAAACATTTACAAACAAAAAAGTATCTAACTTTTTAGACCGGCTAGACAAACAAATTGAACGTTTAGAACAAGGTAAAGGTATAGGTTTTTGGAATGTGGGTGCTTATTTTATTTCTAACGAAGCACAAAATGGCGTTATTGCAGCTAATATTTACAACGGAGTTATTAAAGGTGCAGAATCAAACTTCGAAACCGCTGTTGTAAAAACATTTAACTCTATTAATGCAAACGAAAGAGAAAAGGTAAAAGAATACTTGCAAAACTATCAAATCCCACAATTACATAATTACGGTTATTTGGCACAGCCTATTACAACCGATGAATTAACTGTTCAAATAAATTTTCCTCATAAATCAGTAGTTGGTTTAGATGTGGTTGAAATTACTCCATTTGGTAATAATCCCGAAAAAGAAGTTAAAAACAATATTAAAATAGGTAAACTTTATAATTACGACCAAATATTTACCAATGATATAGTATTGGATTTCAACAAATTTACCAGCCATATTTTTGTTACGGGCAGCACAGGTTCAGGAAAATCAAACGTAACTTACAATTTAATTGATAAGCTATGTGAAAAAAATATTAATTTCTTAGTGATAGAACCCACAAAAGGAGAATACAAAGATGAATTTGGCGGAAGAAAGAATGTTGCAGTTTATGGTACAAACCCAAATTATACACAATTACTTAAAATCAATCCATTTGCATTTCAGGAAAACATTCACGTCTACGAACATATTGATAGATTCATAGAAATTCTAAATGCTTGTTGGCCTATGGAGGCGGCAATGCCAAATTTACTTAAAGAAGCAGTCGAAGATGCCTATATTTCAAAAGGATGGCTTTTAGATGAATCTCGTTGTATTGCAGATAAAAAAGAATATCCTTTATTTTTGGATTTATTAAAATCGTTGGAAAATGTTATTGAAAACAGTGACTTTTCACACGAAGTAAAAAGCAATTACCAAGGAGCTTTGGTAACACGTGTTCGCAGTATGACCAATGGTTTAAACAAATTAATTTTTACAAACGAGTGTATTTCTGAAGAGGATTTATTTGACAAAAATGTTATTGTCGATTTATCTCGTGTTGCATCATCAGAAGGGAAAGCATTGTTTATGGGGATTTTGTTTATGAAGTTAAATGAATACCGCATCACTAACAAAAATGAAAGTAACAGTAATTTAAAACATATCACTATACTTGAAGAAGCACATAATTTATTAAAAAGAACATCTACAGATCAATCGGCTGATGGGGCAAATTTAGCAGGAAAATCTGTAGAAATGATTTCAAATGCTATTGCCGAAATGCGAACTTATGGAGAAGGATTTATTATTGCAGACCAAGCACCTGGGTTATTAGATATGTCAGTAATTCGTAATACAAATACTAAAATATGTTTGCGTTTACCCGATTTTGAAGACAGAAAATTAGTTGGAAATGCAATGAATCTAAATGAAAATCAAATAAAAGAATTAGCAAATTTAGAAACAGGTGTTGCTGCAATTTATCAAAACGATTGGCAGGAAGCTATTCTTTGTAAGTTTGACAAATTTGAATTTAACCCAAATCACGCAGTTGAAATTTTTTGAGATAAGTCTATGGGGTAATCCCAAATTCCGACGAACCATTTTCTGCGTTTTTTGGTGAGTGCAATCTTC
>NZ_JADQBD010000128.1:0-3300 GCF_017808115.1 Chryseobacterium sp. RR2-3-20
CTTACGCGTTTGCCTCATGAAAAAAAATAGAATTTTTAACAGTTTTTATTTGGATTTTGTCATAGAATGCGAGGTGCGGGCTACTGCAACCGAAAGTCGAGAGGAGAACCAATCTCTAGCAAAAACTTTTTCCATTTTTTAAAATTACGAAAAAACTAAAAAATGGAAAAGTTTTTTGCGGGTATTTTCTAGAATATTTCTGAGATTTCCTTCAACCCCGCATCTTGCAAAACCCATGTTGGCAGAAGTTTTTTTAATTCCTTATGCTTTCAACGAGTTTTTCGGTTGCATTTTTCATAAATTCCTCCATAATACTTGTTTGAACAACTTCATAAGTTTCTTTTTGCTTGCCTTTCTTTATTTTTTTCCACTTGTCATCAAATGTTCCGTCGATTTTACAACCCTTATCAACTGAACATGGTGTATAATTAAATTTATAAGTTCCCGCAAACTCATTATCCTTTATTAATGTAACTTTAAACTCTACTTCAGCTCCATTAATTTTAAAAGGATTACTTAATTTTGCCTCATTTCCTTTATCGTTGAAAAATTTGTTTGTTTCGTACAACTTTTCACGATTTAATTTATTGACCTCAATAATGATATCCGTATCAGTTTTAGATTTCAGTTTAGAGTAGTCAATAGTATTTTCATCGTTAGAAATAATTTTGTTGAAAAGTTGTCTGTCTCGAACAATAAATCCATTTTTCAGCAAAACTTTTTCGACAACGTCATACAAATAATTGTTGTTAGTACTTTCCGTAACATCAGAAGAAGATGAATTGGCCCGAACAACAACTTTTGGATGTGGATTGTTTTTGAAAAAGGTAATCAAGTTTGAAGATGGGTTAATTTCATCATTTACTTTACTGAATTTGACATACTTATTGCTTGAGCAACTTGCAAGCAAAGCAATCCCTAAAATTGTAACAATTTTTCTCATAATTTATGACATAAAAGATTAAAAATTACCTACTTTCAGGTTTCTTTAAGTCGCTGTTTCGGTTATTCCGACTATTGTCAGAATTGCCGCTCTTTTATGACGGGTTTCTATAAAATTTCTGCCAACGGTTTGGGTATTGCCGAAGGCGGGGATTTTTAGCACATAAGTTCAATCGAAGAACGAATGTTTAATTTTGTGCAAATGCTTCATAGAAGTACTTCAACCCCGCTTTTGGCAATACCTTGTTGTGTGCTGTGCTGGTTTTCGGTCAAGTGTTTATAGTCTGATTTTTCGATAAACAAATCTTGTTCAACTCCGTCAAGTTTATTTATAATTGCTTTGATTGCTTCGTCTGATTGGTCAATTCCTATCCATTGTCTGCCGTTGGTTTGTGCAGATTTTAAAGTTGTTCCTGAACCTGCAAAACAATCTAAAATAATGCTGTTTTCGTTTGATGAAGTCTTAACGATAATGTCCAATAAATCAGAGTTTTTTTCGGTTGGATAAACAGGATATTGTGGGTCTTTAAATTCCCAAATATCTTGCATACGTTTACCTTCTTGCTCGTCAAAATAGATTTTCTTTCTCGGATTTCCGTTGTTGCTCCACTCAATTAAACCGTCATTGTCCCATTGTTCTAAAATTAAAACTTCACTTCTCCAATGTCTACCTTTGGGTGGTAAAATTCCTTTAAATGCTTGAGAAGTTTTTCCGTTTTGTGTTTCGCCTGGTGCGTGAAGTGGAATAGTTGTATATCTTCTTCCGTCTTTTTCTGTTTTTGGAAAAAGTTTGATTTTATCTTCTTCGGTATAAGGCGTTTTGGGTTCGTTCCAAATTAAATTGTCGGATTTGGAATAGAACAAAATCAAGTCTTTGATGTTACCGTATCCTTTTCGTGCAAAATTTTTCGGATTGCATTTTACTCTCGTGATGTCGTTTCTGAAATTCTCAATTCCAAAGATTTCGTCCATTACGATTTTTACATAATGACCGATTTTATAATCAATATGAAGATAAATAGAACCTTTGTCGGAAAGCAACATTTTCAAAAGCACCAAACGCTCACGAATAAATTCGATAAAGTCAAAACCTTTCAAAGTGTCAGAATAGGCAATATTTCCGTTTTTAGAATTACTGATGGTGCTTGCTCTTCCGTCTGTAATGGTAAAAGTGTTATTGGTTGCAAACGGTGGGTCAATATATATTAAATCAATTTTACCTACTAAATTGTGTTGCGTTATGAGTTGTTTTAGTGCAACTAAATTATTTGCTTGAATGAGTAAATTAGGACTATCAGAATTATTGATTTGTTCCAAAGTTATGTCTGGAATGCTATCAAAAATTTGCTGTTCAGTTTTTTTATTAGGGTAATTCAATTGCATAATTCCAAAGTTTTAAAGTTGATAAAGAAATTCACGTAATACCAAACTGCTCATAATATTGAAATTGCTGTATTCATTGGTTATCCACTTATAATATCTGCTTTTGTCTTTAATCCAAGGAATACCATCAACAATTCCAATAGCAATAGCACCATTTAGATTTGCAGTAACAGTTGTAATCACATCTGTAAAAGCCGTTCCTTGATTACCTCCAATTGCTGTAATGAATTTTGCCTCTCCAATTACATATTTTCCATTAAATCTTCCTATAAAATCTAAACCCTTTCCTTTGTCATAGTTAAAGTGGTCTTTTGCAAATCTTGTTAATAATTTATCTCCTCCTTTTAAAATTGCATTTTCATTTGAGCTTAAAAAAATATGTTCTTCTACTGGTTGAACTCCAAGCACCCCTTTATTTAACCAATGGTTAAATTTTCCACCCATTTGAGTATTTGTTTCTTTTGGTTCGGAAGATTTCTCAAATAGTTTTTCTAAACCAATAGAGTACACCATTCCAGCTAATCTGTTAATTGTGTTTGGGTTTCTGTCAAAACTACTATTGTCCAACCGTAAAAAATTAACATAGCTATCTTTAAAAGGAAATTTTTCAAGCAACAATAAGTTTTGTATCAATAATTTATTATTTTGTTGATTATATGCTTCAACAACTTGTTGCCAAACTATTTCATCAATAGTTCTTATACCGTCTGGAATAGTAGGATATACTTGGAATAAATCGTCCAAATATGATTTCTGACTTGCGTATTCTATACTTAATTCTGTCCAATAGTTCATAGGGTCAAATTTACAAAAAATAATTTACGGTTTTTGTTTCGATTGGGATTTGTGCGGTTGGTTTAGCATAGCATAGCACACAACGGAAAAGGGCTTTGCCTTTACTTTGTTTTCTGTAAAAATAGTTAAATTTATTCAAAGGAGAGCAGAGGTGAACTATGGGCTTTGTTAGTTTTTAGA
>NZ_JADQBD010000129.1:0-3187 GCF_017808115.1 Chryseobacterium sp. RR2-3-20
TTAATGTTACGTGAGGGTAAATTTTATGTTAAATTAATTTGTTTTGTGTTTGTATGAATATCTATCTTTGCGGCACCGAAAAACGGAAGTTAAGTAGGTAGCGCAGGAGAGTAATTGATAAATAGCTTTAAAAGATGTAACGAAAAAAAACTTTAATTTTTTTTAAAAAGGGGTTGTGGTTTTAAAAATAGTTATTATCTTTGCAGTCCCGATTAGGGGAGGGCAGAAGCTGTTATTGATTGTGGTGTTTGGGGGTTAGGGTTAATTAAAAAAAACTTTAAATTTTCTTCAAAAACATTTGGTCATTAAAAAATAAGTTATTACTTTTGCACTCGCAAATACGGAGCGACACTGACAGAAAGATTGCTACGTTAAAAGCGGAAGAAAAATAGATCATTGACATACAATATAACAACCAAGTAAGGAAAAACTAAAGCGTTAAGAAACTTTGAGTGAGTCAGACAAACATACAATGGAGAGTTTGATCCTGGCTCAGGATGAACGCTAGCGGGAGGCCTAACACATGCAAGCCGAGCGGTAGAAGTTCTTCGGGACTTTGAGAGCGGCGTACGGGTGCGGAACACGTGTGCAACCTGCCTTTATCTGGGGGATAGCCTTTCGAAAGGAAGATTAATACCCCATAATATATTAGATGGCATCATTTGATATTGAAAACTCCGGTGGATAGAGATGGGCACGCGCAAGATTAGATAGTTGGTGAGGTAACGGCTCACCAAGTCGATGATCTTTAGGGGGCCTGAGAGGGTGATCCCCCACACTGGTACTGAGACACGGACCAGACTCCTACGGGAGGCAGCAGTGAGGAATATTGGACAATGGGTGCGAGCCTGATCCAGCCATCCCGCGTGAAGGACGACGGCCCTATGGGTTGTAAACTTCTTTTGTACAGGGATAAACCTACTCTCGTGAGAGTAGCTGAAGGTACTGTACGAATAAGCACCGGCTAACTCCGTGCCAGCAGCCGCGGTAATACGGAGGGTGCAAGCGTTATCCGGATTTATTGGGTTTAAAGGGTCCGTAGGCGGATCTGTAAGTCAGTGGTGAAATCTCACAGCTTAACTGTGAAACTGCCATTGATACTGCAGGTCTTGAGTAAATTTGAAGTGGCTGGAATAAGTAGTGTAGCGGTGAAATGCATAGATATTACTTAGAACACCAATTGCGAAGGCAGGTCACTAAGATTTAACTGACGCTGATGGACGAAAGCGTGGGGAGCGAACAGGATTAGATACCCTGGTAGTCCACGCCGTAAACGATGCTAACTCGTTTTTTGTGATTCGTCATGAGAGACTAAGCGAAAGTGATAAGTTAGCCACCTGGGGAGTACGTTCGCAAGAATGAAACTCAAAGGAATTGACGGGGGCCCGCACAAGCGGTGGATTATGTGGTTTAATTCGATGATACGCGAGGAACCTTACCAAGACTTAAATGGGAGTGGACAGGCTTAGAAATAAGCCCTCCTTCGGGCCGCTTCCAAGGTGCTGCATGGTTGTCGTCAGCTCGTGCCGTGAGGTGTTAGGTTAAGTCCTGCAACGAGCGCAACCCCTGTCGCCAGTTGCTACCATTAAGTTGAGGACTCTGGCGAGACTGCCTACGCAAGTAGAGAGGAAGGTGGGGATGACGTCAAATCATCACGGCCCTTACGTCTTGGGCCACACACGTAATACAATGGCCGGTACAGAGGGCAGCTACACAGCGATGTGATGCAAATCTCGAAAGCCGGTCTCAGTTCGGATTGGAGTCTGCAACTCGACTCTATGAAGCTGGAATCGCTAGTAATCGCGCATCAGCCATGGCGCGGTGAATACGTTCCCGGGCCTTGTACACACCGCCCGTCAAGCCATGGAAGTCTGGGGTACCTGAAGTCGGTGACCGTAAAAGGAGCTGCCTAGGGTAAAACAGGTAACTAGGGCTAAGTCGTAACAAGGTAGCCGTACCGGAAGGTGCGGCTGGAACATCTCATTTTAGAGCGTTGAAGAACGTTAAACAAACAAGTACGCAAGTACAAAAAACTTACTTAAAGTTCAAGCTTTAGTTTTTATTTGGTTGTCATATATAAAAGATAAATGATGAAAGATCATTGATTAATAATAGCAGAGATGCTTAATCACTCATCCAACATCGATTATCAATTATAAAATACAAAACCCACTAGAAATTAGTATAGGGAGAGAGACAAAAGATGGTAGATAAAAGAAGATAGACTTAATGGTCTTGTGTCTGAAATCTATTATCTCAAATCTAAATGAAGTCTCGTAGCTCAGCTGGTTAGAGCGCTACACTGATAATGTAGAGGTCGGCAGTTCGAGCCTGCCCGAGACTACTAATTGACAAGACGGGAAGACATCAGATAAGAGACATCAGACAAAAAAGTCTAAAGTCTGTAATCTGACATCTGAAGTCTACTAGCGGGGAATTAGCTCAGCTGGCTAGAGCGCCTGCCTTGCACGCAGGAGGTCAAGGGTTCGACTCCCTTATTCTCCACGGATTGTACGAAGTACGAAAGTACAGAGTATAATGTATGATGGTAATAAAAGGAAATGTATACTACATAGTGACGGAGCCGTCATTAGAACATTTTACTTGATTATTTAAATACAAGCAAATAAGATCATTGACATTAACGGTAAAGACATCACAAAGAGAAAACCGAGCACTTATAAGTGCTTGAGTAACCTAAAAATAGGAAAGAAATCGTTAAGGGCGTATGGCGGATGCCTAGGCTTTCAGAGGCGACGAAGGACGTGGTAAGCTGCGAAAAGCTCGGGGGATTGGCACACACGAATAGATCCCGAGATGTCCGAATGGGGCAACCCAATACATTGAAGATGTATTACCTCGTAAGAGGAGCAAACCCGGAGAACTGAAACATCTAAGTACCCGGAGGAAAAGAAATCGAAGAGATTCCGTAAGTAGTGGCGAGCGAAAGCGGATTAGCCCAAAAGTCTTTATATGTTTAAAAGAACGTTCTGGAAAGAACGGCCATAGAGGGTGATAGCCCCGTACTTGAAAGGCATATTTAGATGATAAATGAGTAGGGCGGGACACGTGAAATCCTGTCTGAATATGGGGGGACCATCCTCCAAGGCTAAATACTCCTGAAAGACCGATAGTGAACAAGTACTGTGAAGGAAAGGTGAAAAGCACTTCGAATAGAAGGGTGAAA